>CAISGS010000429.1 GCA_903884915.1 uncultured Caulobacteraceae bacterium
GAATAGAGCTCGCTGAGCCGCGAGCGGTGCGATCCCCAATAGTCGGGCGTCGCATTACCGGTCGGCAGATAGATCAGGCCAAGCTCGGGATCAAAGGCCGGGGTCGACCAGACATTGGGCGTGCCGCGCGTATAGGTCTGGCCCTCCGGTGGCAGTTTGCTGATGGCCGGATTGCCCAGATCCCAAGCCCAGGCGAGCTCGCCCGTCACCGCATCAAAGGCCCGCACGACGCCCGACGGCTCGGACAGTTCTTGATTGTCCGCCACCCAGCCACCGAGAACCACCCGGTTGCCAATCACGGTCGGCATGGAGGTCTGGAAATAGAAGCCGGTCTTGATCGGTCCGATGCCGGTCGTGAGGTCAACCTTACCGCCCTTGCCAAATCCGGGGCAAAGCGCGCCCGTATCGGCGTCTAGCGCGATCAGTTCTGCATTGATGGTTGAGCTGATAATGCGCCGTGCGCACAGGCCCGTCGCCGACTGTACCATCTTTGGGGTCGATGCGGTGTCCGACGACTTGGCCAAGGCGACCTTGGGCTGGTCGCCGTCCCAATAGCCTACGCCGCGGCAACGGTTCCAGAAGCCTGGCTTGACCTTGGGATCGTGACGCCAAATCTCCTTGCCGCTGTCGGCATCGAGCGCGATGACGACATTGGTCGGGGTGCAGACATAGACCTTGTCGCCAATCTGCATCGGCGTGTTTTGATCTTCTGAGCCGCGATTGGGGACCTCGCCCGTATGGAAAGTCCAAGCGACCTTGAGGCCAGAGACCGTCTCGCGATTGATCTGATCGACGGGCACATAGCGCGCGCCGCCTGGATCGCGGCCATAATAGCGCCAGTCAGAGGCCGCCTCAGCCGGTGGCGCACCGTCGGCAATCTTGGCCGGGGTGGTGGCCTGGCCTTGGCTAAAGGTGCCGGGAATGGCGATAGCCATAACCAGCAGACAGGCCGCCGACATCAGCGCCGTCGCCCGTCCGGCCCGGTCACGGTCTGCGCCTCGAGGGGCTGTGGGCAGGACCAGCAGCAAGAAGAGACCCAAAACGGCGGGCGCGACCAGCCTAGGCACCAGAGGCCAAAAGACCAGTCCGCTTTCCCAGAGGGCCCAAGCCAAGGTGACGGCGAGAACCGCTGCATAGACCAGACCGGCCAGAGGCCTGCGCCGAACCAGCAAGACACCCGCCGCAGTCACGCCAGCCCCTGCGAGCAGATAATAGGCCGAGCCGCCAAGCTGCACCAATCGGCCACCGCTAACCAGCAAAACCAGACCGACAAGGGCGATGAGCCCCCCACCGATCGCGGCCCACACGCGCGTGGAGATCTTTACGTCTATTTTGGTCGCCATTTTGGCCTGTTCCCTACCCTAAGGACCTGAGCCTAGACCCACAGATTGATCTTGGCAATTTTCGGGGACGGAGGGCGGCGACGGTTTGGATTAGACGGCCCAGCTTGGGGTCTGATAGGCTTTGACCATGACCCAATCACGCACCCTCATTGCCTACAATACCGCCACCGCCAGCGAGAACCGCATCCATGCCGATGATGTGGCCGGGAAATTTGGCTTTACCGGCGGTCTGGTTCCCGGTGTCGATGTCTTTGCCTATATGGCCCATGCGCCGCGCGCCCAGTGGGGGCTTGATTGGCTGAGTGAGGGCCGGATCAAGGCGCGGTTTGGCAAGCCGGTCTATGATGGCGATGAGACCACTGTCACCGCGCAGGACCAGCCGGGCGAGACCCTGTCCATCGCCGTTCAGGCGCGCGGCCTTGACTGTGCCAGCGGCACAGCTTGGCGCAGGGATGACAGCCCCCTGCCCGCCCTCCTGCCCGAGGCCGAGGTGCCGCGCCCGGAAGATCGGCCGGATGCCAGCATGGAGAGCCTGCCGGTCGGCAAGGTCTTGGGCACATTGAAGGAAATCTTCTTTGCCGATGTCGGCCTATCGAACCTGCAAAACACCCGCGAGGACCCGGCCCTGTTTGACGGCGGCAATCTGGTCAGCCCCGGCTACATGCTGCGCCGCGCCAACTATGTGTTGGCCCGCTCGGTCAAGCTTGGCCCTTGGATCCATGTCGAGAGCGATGTGCGCCTGCATGGCCTGATCAGCGACGGTGACCTCTTAGAGACCCGCGCCATCGTCGTGGCCAATGAAGAAAAGAACGGTCACCTGATCGTCACGCTGGACTTTACCATCGCCTGCCGCGAGCGACTGGCCATGTCCGGTCGGCACTGGGCCATCTATGCGCCCCGGCAGGTTCGCCAACTGGGCTAAGCCGCCAAAAGCCCGACCCCTTTCTTGATTTTACCCCCCAATTGGACAGGCCTCCCATGGACCTTTCGCGTTTTCCGCGCCGTAACTATACCCCGTTCCCCACGCCGCTGGAGCGGGCGCCACGGTTCTCAGCAGCCTTGGCGGCCAGTTGCCCCGGTGGGACCGGGCCCGACATCTGGTTCAAGCGCGACGATATGCTGGGCCTCTTTCCCGGCGGCAATAAGACCCGCAAGCTGGAGTTCCTGATGGGCGAGGCGCTGGCCCAAGGCGCGGACACCATCATTACCTGCGGCGCCCCCCAGTCTAACCATTGCCGCATCACCCTGACCGCCGCCGTGCGCGAGGGGCTCAAATGCCGCTTTGTCATCGAAGAGCGGGTACCCGGCAGCTATAGCCAAACCGCCAGCGGCAATAATTTCATGTTCCATCTGATGGGCATCGAAGCCATCACGGTCGTTCCCGGCGGCAGCGACATTGCCGCTGCCATGGCCCAGATGGCCGATCAGGTCCGGGCCGAGGGCGGCAAACCCTATATTATCCCGGGCGGCGGCTCCAATGCCACTGGCGGTCTGGGCTATGTCGCCTGCGCGCAGGAGCTCCAGCAACAGTTCTTTGACCAAGGGGTCCAGATCGACCGCGTCGTCGTCGGCTCGGGCAGTTCCGGCACTCACGGCGGTCTGGTGGCGGGCTTTTTGGGCAACCACATCAAGATCCCCATTGTCGGTATCGGCGTCAGTCGCGACCCTGCCGATCAGGAGCCTCTGGTCTTTAATGAGGCGCAGGCCGTCGCCGATCTGCTCGATGTCGGCCTGACCATCCCGCGTGAGGCCGTCATCAGTGTCGGCGGCTATTGGCAGCCTAAATATTCCATCCCCAACGCCGCCATGGTCGAGGCCGTCCAGATGCTGGCCCGCACCGAAGGCATCCTTCTAGACCCGGTCTATACGGGCAAGATCATGGCTGGCCTGATCGGTCTGGCCCGCGAGGGCTATTTCAAGCCCAGCGAACAGGTCCTGTTCCTCCACACCGGCGGCCTACCTTCACTACACGCCTATGAGGATGTGGTTCTGGGCCGGGTGGAGGTTTAGCGCCCTCAAACCTCCGCCAAGTTCTCCACGCGCGTCAGCCAATAGTCGGCGTCGTAGGTGGGGTCGTCGGTCAGATAGCGCCAGAGGCGGATGCGGTTGAGGAACTCAAGGCGGCCTGTGTCCTGCTCGAACCAAGGCTCGGGGGTCATCAGGGTCTGTTCGACGCTGGGGGGCAAGGGGCCCTTGACGTAGAAGATCGGGCGCTGCTGATTTTGCGGCACCAAAGTTGAGACATCGAACTGGCGCACTTGGGTGCGGCTAGACCTTGGATTGGGATTGATCCGGATCTTGAACATGGTGCGGGTGCGGTCCGACAGATTGACCCCGCCGCCATGCCAGATGCCCGAATGGATGAAGAGCAGGGTCCCGGCCTCGCAGACCATGTGCTGCTGACCGCGAATATTCTGATAACGGCCCAAGGCCACCTCACTGACCCGGCGCAGATGGGTGCCGGGGACAAAGCGGGTGCCGCCCATCTCGCGCGTCACCGCATGGGGATAGTACATGATCTGAACGTCAAAGGCCGTGCGTGGATCGATGGTCGAGTCCTGATGGGTGTGCTGAGAGACGTTCTCGCCGCCACTGGCCTCGTGATAGGCGGGCGGGAAGGTGACGTGCAGGAAATGATGGTCAAAGATCGGGTCCTCGCCGACCAGACTGCGGATCGCGCCCGCTACCACCGGCAACTGGACCAGCTTGGCCAGCGCCGAGCCATCCTCATAGGCCTGATCGAGCGGGATTCCCGCCGCGACCTCGGGCACACCGGCCTTGGCCAGCATCTCGCCATAGGTGCGCATCAGGCCCCGGCCCGGTACCGGCGGCGCGATCTCGCCCATCTCTTGCAAGAACTGCGCATTGAGCGCCTCAGGCACCACCCCATCAAGGCGCAGGAACCCGCGCGCGACGAACTGGGCCATCTGCTGGGCATTTAAGAGGGGCAAATGGGTCATGGCTGCACCTCAACCAACTGTTCAAAGAAGAACTCATATTTCAGATAGGCCAGATCAAACTCTTCGCCGCGCCCGTGGGGCAAGAGCTGAGCGGCCTGGATCAGCCGCCATCCGTCCTTGAGCGCATCCACGCCGGTGCGATAGGGCGGCTCGTCCTGATCCCCCGCCATGGGCCGGGTCTGACCCGTGCCATCATAGACCGACCAGCCAATGACCGGAGAATCCAAGGCCGAATTGGCCGTATAGAGCACCAATATCTTTTGTCTTTGCATGGTTCTGATCGTCCACCCTTGCCCAATCATGCCGCAAAGACGGCGATAGTCCAGCCCTTGGTGAGCCCCCCTTGCGCGCCTCGCCATTGTCTTCGAGACTGGAGCCATGAGTGCGCCGCCCAAGACCGTTCTGACCACGACCCCTGAGGAGGAGGCCGCGATCCGCCAAGCGGTGCGGTCGGCGGACCTGTCTTTGCTGGGGCCCGGCGCGCGGCTGGCGGGGCCGTCCCATATTGAGGGGCTGGTGGCTCTGCTCAGTGATCCGGCCGTGTCAGCCCCGATCTATGACCTGCCCCGCCCGATCAATCCTCAGACCGTCGGCGCATGGATCGCCAACACCGCAAGGCTTCAGGCCCTCGGCGAGGCGGTGCTGGTGGTGACGCTCGATAGCGACAGACAGGTGGCGGGCTATTCGCGCTTTACCGTCTGGCCAGACCGCGCCTCTGCTGAAATTGCCGGGGCAAGGCGTGCCGACCTGCAAAATCTGGGCGGCGGCAAGTCGGGCGCTGCGGGCAGCTTTAACTGGATGTTCGAGGCGCTTGGGGTTCGTCTGATCGGTGTCACCGCCGCCACCGACAACCCCCGCTCGGCCAAGGTCATAGAGGCGGCAGGCTTTGTCCCCATGGGCCAGCGCGACGCCATCCGCCCCGACGGCACGGTTAGGGCGTCCTTCTATTGGGAAATGACAAGAGAGGCTTGGATGGCGCGATAAGCCATCGTTTAAATTTTCGTTTAGCGTTAATGATCA
>CAISGS010000430.1 GCA_903884915.1 uncultured Caulobacteraceae bacterium
CATCGAGCGCTTGAGGGCATCCATGGCATAGACCGCGCGGCTGGCTTGGCCGGGGTCGACATAGATGCGCAGATCGACCGTGCGACCGCTGATGGTCACAAAGCTGTCGACCAACTCGTCCAGTTCCCCGGCGACGAGGGCGAAGAGATAGCAGGGCTTTGGGAAGGGATCGTTCCAGACCGCATAGTGACGGCCATCAGCGCCCGTGCCCTGCTCGACCAGATTGCCGTTGGACAAAAGGCGCGGGAAGGCCGTGGCGTCGGCCTCCATCCGCACGGCGTAGCGCGACAGGACGTCGGGCCGGTCTGGGAAATAGGTGATCTTGCGAAAGCCCTCGGCCTCGCATTGGCTGCAAAACCGCCCGCCGGACATATAGAGCCCCTCCAGCGCAACATTGGCGGCAGGGTCGATGACAACCTCGGTGGTCAGTTCGAACTGATCGGGCAGATCCTTGAGGGTAAGGGCCTCGTCGGTTAGGTCATAGGCTTCATGCGGCAAGACCACGCCATTGATCGCGACGCTAATCAGCTTTAGCCGCACTCCATCGAGCCGAAGGGGCGCGTCTGCTGCGCCGGTGCGGCGAACCTGCAAGACGGCGCGAACCGTCGTTGCGCTGGGCTCCAACTGGAAGTCCAAAACCGTGCTGTCGATAGCAAAGGCGAAGGCCTGATAGTCAGCAAGGCGGATGGGGGTTGGTTGGTCAGTGCGCATGGGTCTACTCGCGAGCTTGAGGCAGACCCTTAAGTGGCACCGCCAAGCGCCAGACGCTAGGGCCTAGCGTCGATTTAGGCCCGCTCGGCGGTGATCTCGACACCTGCGGCCTCGGCGGCGGGGGCAAGGGCCTCTGGCTTTTCGATGCGCACGCGGGCGCGGGTTACGCGGGGATCATCGAGGCAGGCCTGAACCAGCCGTTCGGCGAAGGCCTCGACCAGCAGGATGTGACCGGCATCGGCGACGGCGCGGGCCTTGGCCACCACGAGCTCATAGTTCAGCGTATCGGCAATATGGGCAAAGCCAGTGGCGGCGCCGGTGGTGATCACATCCAACTCGACATCAATGATCAACGGTTGGACGCGGCCATGCTCGTGCGCGTAAATGCCGATCTCTACATCCAGACGCAGGGCGCGGACAAAGACCTTCAGACCGGTGATCCGGGCAGGGCCGCTGGGGGCGTCGGTCTGGGTGAAGGGGGTGGGGGCGTTCAAGGGGCGTTTCCTGCTGGACTCAATCGCCAAATATATCGGGAGTTCGCCAAGCCAGATGCTGACCCCCATCGATGGCGATCATCTGGCCGGTGACCGACCTTGCGTCAATCAGATAGCGCACAGCCTGAGCGATTTGGCTTGGATCAGCGCGTCGTTGCAACAGGGTGTTTGCGGCTTCGGCTTCGAATTCCCCTGCCGCCTGATGGATGGAGGGAAGGGTCGGGCCCGGACCAATGCCATTGACCCGGATGCGCGGCGCGAGGGCTTGGGCCAAGGTCTTGGTGGCTTGCCAAAGGGCGGCCTTGCTCAGGGTATAGCTGAAAAATTGCGGATTGAGCTTGAGGACCCGTTGGTCCAGCAGATTGAGGATCAGGCCCTCGTGATCTGCGGGCAGGCTTGCCGCCATGGCTTGGGCTAGCACCATCGGCGCGCGCAGATTGATCTCCATATGGGCGTCCCAAGAGGCGCGCGTCTGGGTCTCGATCCGGTCATCTTCGAACAGGGAAGCGTTGTTGATCAAAAGGGTCACAGGGCCGAGTGCTGCTGTGACCGTCGGCAGCAAGGCTTGAACCTCGGCCTCAATGGCCAGATCGGCACTGAAGGCCATGGCCTTGCGGCCCATAGCGTGAAGGCTTTGGACCAGATCTTGGGCCTCATCGGCTCCGGCGCGGTGGTGGACCGCGACGTCATAGCCCGCCTCGCCAACGGACAGCGCAATCTCCTTACCGATTCGCCGTGCACCGCCCGTAATCAGGGCGACTCCGCGCGACGAGGGGTTCGGCAAGCCGGTCATGTCACTTTCAGCCTAGTCGGGACGGCCAGTGTCGACCATGTTTAGGGCGAAAAGGGCAGCAATGAAGATGAAGATGGTCAGCAGCGCGATCATGATGCGGCTCCGGTTCGAATGTCGTTGTCCGCCTTTAGCGATCATGGGCCTTTAGGGCAAGGGTGCCGCTATGATGTCGCAGGCTTTTGGTTAGGATTTTCGATGGTTTGGCGTCGACGGATCGAGCCGCTTCTTAGGCCCTTCTTTCACCTCTGGTTTCGGCTAGAGCGGGGTATGACCTTGGGCGTTCGTGGGCTGGTCATCGATGAGGCGGGGCGGGTGCTGTTGATCCAACACACCTATGTCAAGGGCTGGTACCTGCCCGGCGGCGGCGTCGATCGCGGCGAGGCGGCCGAGGCGGCGGTGATCCGCGAACTGGTCGAAGAGGTGGGGATTGTGGCGACCTCGCGCCCCCGCCTGCTGTCGGTGCACAATAATCATGCGCGGTTCCGCGGCGATCACGTCCTCTATTACCGCATCGAAAGCTGGGAACAGGGACAGGCCACCTCCGTTGGCGAAATACACGAGGCGCAGTGGTTTCACCCCGATGAGCTACCAGACGCTATTACCCCCGCAACCCGCCGCCGGATTGAAGAGGCGCTGGGATTGGTTGAGCCCCATCCGGATTGGTGAGGGGGGATTCCTCGTGCTTCGACAGG
>CAISGS010000431.1 GCA_903884915.1 uncultured Caulobacteraceae bacterium
ACCTCGTCATTCGGCAGGACTGGGGTCGAGGTCAAGCTGATCAGGGGCTTGGCCGCGGTCCCCTTGATCACAATCACCGCCGTGAGGTTGGTATCTTCACGGGTCGCGGTCAGGTCCAGCCGGATACGGTCTGGCCGTGTGGCCAGAAAGATGGCGCCGCGATCATCGAAGGTGAACCGCTTGCCTGCAAAATCATATTCACCGCGCACAACGGTGGCCTTACCGCTCAGGACGGGAGCAGCAGTGTTCCCGGTTACCCGCGCATCCATCGCCAGTTCCGCATCCAAGCCTCGGCCCCGAACAAATATCCCGCGCGCGGCCTGCAGCCGAACATCAAGGGCCACCGCTGGAACCTTAATCGCCGCCTTCTCCACGACCTGTTCGACGGTGGGTCGGTTGCGTTCGATCACATCCAAAGACACCACAGAGGCCGTGGTTCGGGCATCTCCGACCACATCGGCATGATCGATGATCAGATCACCGGTCGCAGTCGCTCGGCCATCGGCGGCGCGAATGATGGTGGCCGTACCGCTGGCGCTGGCCTCAACCAGCTCATTATCGATGAGCTTGAAGCGCTTCAGGGCCAAGGTCAGGGAACTGGGGGCGTCACGGCCCAGACCAATGAGCCCCTGCCCGTTTACGGTCCCTCCCGAACCATCATTGGCGCTCAGGCTCTTGACGCTCACCTGATCGGCGGAGGCCTCAGCATGGAGGGCAAGGTCCCGCAGACGCAAACCTGCGGCCACATCATCAAAGGAGCCCTTGGTCAGGTCAGCCAAACCCTGAAACTGCGGCTTGGCCAGCGTCCCGCCAAGGGTGCCATGGGCATCGACCAGACCCGCCACCGCCTGATTGCCACTGAAAAATAGGTCCCAGATCGGCTTGATCTCGCCGGTAACATCCACGCGGCCCGTCATCGGGCGATCTCGAACCAGCGCAATTCTGAACGGCTGAGCACTGGCCTGAGTGGGAAGGTTCACCTGCGTCACAGCCTTAAGGCCCTGACCATTGCTGGTCTGGGCGTCGATCGACATTTTGCCATTGTCGAGACGCCCCTTGACCCATCCATCAAGCGCTAAGGACAAAGGTGCATCGGCGGCCCTCGCGCCTGAAAACTGCAGGTCGCCCTGACCTGTCAGTTGATCCCCCCGCCCGGCTAGCGAGAGGGACCCTTGGACCGTACCGGCCAAGTCCTCACCCAGCGCCCCGAGGTCCACCTTGATCAGATTGAGTTGTGCCTTCAGATCTTGCCCAGAGCTGGAAGCGTCCACGCCGACCTCACCGCCCCCCAAACTCAGCCGTCCGTGCGCCGAACGTTGAGCCCCATCCCAACGGATCAGAACAGGCTCTAAGGTCGCGATATCGGCACCGCGCAGCTTACCTGTACCCCTAAAGGCAAGGCTTGATCCCTTGAGGTCTTGAAAGGAGGCCTGCCCCGAACCGGCCAAACGAACTGGAACGGCGCCAACGCGCCCGCGTCCTTCAAGCCGGTAGTCCAGCCCGATGAGAGGCCCTTGAGCCGTCAAGCGCCCTTGGCTTAAGACCAGATCTCGAGATCGAAAGGCCGCCGCATCTGCGTTGACGATTAGATCAATATTTGAAGGAAATTCAATGGCTTTCTGGTCAATCTTGAGCGTTCCAGTGAGTTTCCCCGCGCTCAGCACGACACCTGGACCAACCGACAGGTTCAGATTGGCGGACGCGGCATTGCTGCGGCGAAGGCTCAGATCACCCGCAAGCTTGATGCCCGCGCCATCGGCCTTGAGGTCCTGCAGCCCCAATTCATCTGGAAGCAGAGACAGTCCGGCCGTGCCCGAAACCGGCCCATAACCGCTATTGGCTGCCAAGGCGGCTTGGCCCGCCCAGCCCCTCGCCCCCGAGGCCAAGGTCAGATCCAACCTGGCTTCGGTCAGCGGAAGTTGCGGGATATCGACCTGCTCGATCAGCGCCGAGAGGATAAGAGATGGGGCCGAAAGGCTACCGGACAGCCGCCCCTGCCCCGTTGCGGCCCCCTCTATAACCAGAGGCCCGATGGGTAACGGCCCCTTGGCCCGCCAATCTATGGTTCCTGACAGACGCCCTTGCGCCGCTAAGGCGCCTTGCATCTGCGCGCTGCTGGCCGCACCGATCAGATCGATCTTGGTGCCCGAAAGGGTCCCTGCACCCATGTCGCCCATGGCGGTGAGACGCGGCGTGTCTCCCAAAAGATGGTCCAGAAGGTCGATGCCTGTTTTAAAAGTGGAGCCCTTCACATCAGCAGTGACCGACCACGGTGCCTCTGCGCTGGCCTTGCGCGCTGTCCAATCGCCATTCAAGCTGCCCGAAGCCCCAGCTCGCGCGCGCTCAAGCCCCGCCAGCCGCGCCTTGCCCTCGACAAAAAGCCCGCCCAGCAGAGCCCGTCGACCGGTTGCATCAACGACAATGCCAGCGCCTGACAGGTTGAAGCTCTTGAGCAGCCATTGGCCGTCAGCCAGCCGATCAAGCCGCGCCTCGGCCTTAGGAGCGGCGCCCATCAAGGCGGAAACCAGCCCAGTCCCCTGCCCACCCGATCCCATCAAGGACGATTTGACAATCAGCGTCTTGGCTGCTTGCTCAATGATCAGCGGCCCACGAGCCTGGTTAAGGTCATAGGACGCAAGCTTGACGCCATCGAGGCTGAACTGTCCATCAAGGCTCCACGCCGTAGCCTTGCCCTTCAACTGCCCATCAAATCGGCCCGTCTTGGCCCAAGGGGTGTCGAAACCGCGCGCCAGATCGGTTGCCCGGGCCGAGACCAGCAGGCCCTTTTCGATCTCCATCGGATCGCGCTTCACATCACCGGTCACATCGACCGCCAAGGTGTCTGTGCTCAAGCCCGCTGCGATCCGGTAGGTCGTCGATTTGATCAAAGCGCCCTTCAATGTCAGCTGCGCCAACGGCCCCAGATGGCGGGCCAAGGCATGGGTCAGGTTTGAGGCCTGCAGATCCATCGAGGCCTTGGCCGAAAGCCCCTGCAGCGACCAATCGGCTTGGCCATGGGCCAGCAATCTGTTGCCAGAAGTGCAGATGAGCGTGCCCTTACCCCCACCATCTTGCGCGAGGGCGTCGGCCTTCAACACAAAGGGCTGATCGCCAGCGAGGCCTAAACTGCCCGCCAAAGCCCCGCCGTTAGCCTCAAAACCACGGATCGCGACACGCAGGGGACCGGCATCAACGGAGGATATCTGCGCAGACAGACCGTCACCAAGACGGTTTAAACTATCGAGTTTAAACACTGTATCTATTGATTTTTTGGGATTCAGCCGCAGCTTTCCTGCGGCCCTAAACCGTCCATCAACAATGCTAAATGCCGGTCGGGTTTCGAGGATCAGATCGACGGTTTTGATCTCAATCGACAGCGATCCGCCGCCCGCGCGCTTGCTCGGCAAAAGCTTGGGTCGGCGGACTATCACAACACGATCTGCCCGAACCGACGCAATCTCAATTCGCCGGAGCAACAGAGCGCTCGCTTGCCAAGACAGATGGACATTTTTCGCCTCAAGCCAGACACCGTCACGATCCGAGAGGGTCAGGTTCCGAACCGTGGGGGTGGTGAACAGGTTCCCCTCTAGCCCCCCTATCGACAGATAGCCGACGGGGCCCACAGCAAGGCGTTGCACCTGCCCCTCAATCAACCGGCGACCAAAATCGGTATTGGCCCCGCCCAGGCCACCCACCACCGTTAGCAAGGCCATTGCCAGCAACGCGCCCGCCCAGCCCAAACCCTTAAGCATGGGCGACAATCGCGGTGAGGTTTGCACGTCGGTGGGCTCAGCCATGGTCAAAAGCTTTGCCCAATGCTGAGATAGATCTGATAGGTCGGGTCTCCCGCCCGACTGGACAGCGGCACAGCCAGGTCAAACCGTACAGGGCCGAAGCCGAGGTCATAGCGAACCCCTAGCCCCGCCCCGGCCGAGACCGATCGAAAGTCTGGCGCGATGCCGTCGCTGGTCGAGCCGGCATCGGCAAAGGCAACCACGCTCCAAAGCCCTTTGACCCTCTGGCGAACCTCCAAAGAGCCATCCCAGACCGTGGTGCCGCCCTTGGGCGTATTGTCGGGTAATCGCGGGCCAACCCCTTGGAAGGAATAGCCGCGCACCGACCCACCACCGCCCGCATAAAATCGTCGGGCGACGGGAACATTATCGACCGTAACGCCAACAATAGACCCGACATGAAGCCGTCCAGCCAACACAGTCCGGGCCTGTTCGCTCAGAGGCAGATAGAGGGACCCTTGGGCTTGGCTCTTGAGAAAGCCCTGCCCTGCCCCACCGCTAAGACTCAAGATCGGTTCAGAGCGAACATCCAAACGCCACCCCCGGCGCGGATTCAGCAAATCATCAGACTGATCGATATAGACCGCCCCCAGAAGGCTCACGGTGGCGCCAGACACGCTGTTGGACAGGGTTGTTAGCGCGACTGCAGACTTTCCAACCGTGCGGGTCGCATCAAGCGCTGCACCAACGGTGGTGTAGGAGGACCGATCGCGCGCTCGGGTCAGATCAAACCGCACCCCTGCGCTGGTTTCATCATAGGCGTCCGTGAACTGCTGCGTGACACCGGCGCCATATTTCAAGGTCTGCCGAGGGCGATGCCAATGGGGGAATGAGAATTCAAAATCGAGACCACTTTTCAGCCTCGAGCCTTGGATCTTCAGGGTTCGGGTATCGCCGCGTCCTGTCCGATTGTACCAATTGACCTTGCCTTCGATACCAACCCCTTCGCTGGTGGCATAGCTTCCGCTGGCTTCAAGGCTGCGCCAAGGCCGGTCTGTAAGGCTCACCAACACTGGGCGCCGGCCCTGCTGATCTTGGTCCGGCGCCAAGGTCACGGTGATGCTGTCAAAGACCCCCGTATCGACCAAGCGTTGCTCAAAATCAGCCAGCTTGACCGGACTATAGATATCCCCCGGCTTCCACGGGATCAGACTGGACGCCCAATCCAAATTGGTTGGTCCCGAGGTCGAAACTCTTGCCCCATCAAGCCGAACCAGTTGACCCGCTTCAATTCGGTAGGTCGGGCGCAAGGTGTGATCGGCATGGTCGACGATGACCTGACGGGTCAAGGCGCGCACATCCGCATAGCCACGCTTTTCAACAGCGGCGAGCACGCGCCCTTCGGCATCGAGGACCTCAGAGGCTCGCCCCGGCGCGCCAATCTGCAGACCCATAGACGCTTCGCCCGCCAACTTGGCCCCCAACTGTGGAAGCGGACCCACCCACTCGACCTTCGGATCGGCAAATCCGAACGAAGGACCCGGATCAACGGTCAGAACCGCCTCAGGTACGGGCCCATCGGTGAGGTCTGAGCCTATAACTGAAGCATAGCGCCCCTCTGAGCGCAGGGTCGCTTCGACCAGGTCCGCCGCATCCTGTCCATGGCGCTTAGCCTCCATCCGGTTTTGGGCGGGCGAGCGATTGCTGATGACCGCCGCATCAATCTTGGCCTTAAAACTCTTTGGAAAAGTCGCTGCGTTGGGCGCAATCTTGATGACTGCCAGCGGTTCTTGGGCCTGAACCACCGACGCAAAGAGCCATACCACCGCCGTCAATCCAACGGCAGACCTGCGGCGCACACCCCTGATCCAAAATCCCATAGAGGCCTTCTAACCTGCGTTGGAAGATTCTTCCACGACAGGCCGAAATCCGCGCCAAAAGGATGGCAAAAATGGGGTGATCAATTTTTAGGCACAGGTGAAGAAAAACGGCGCCAAGGCCCGTTTTCGTCCTGCACATCAAACCACCCGACCTAAGCATAGTGATCAAACGCCAGATCAAACATGGCGATGGCCTGTTTCGGGGACTAAAAACGCGCGAACGACCGTGCCCCTCTCGATAGACCCCTGTCGGCTGCCGACTAGAGGACCAGCAACAATAGAGCCCTAGCGCCGCTGCCGCCTTCGCCACGCCATCAAGTCGGACAGATCATCAATGTCCGAGAGGGTTGCCACGTACGCAGCTTGACCACCGAGGGCAGCCTGGGTGTCGGCAAGGGTGCTTGGATGTGACCAGCGGATATCCCGGTCAAGGCGAACCGTTCGCGCGCGCCTGCTGCTAAGGGCCAAGAGCCAAAAGCCGCCGTCCGTGGCGGGTCCGAACGCAAGGCCGCGTCGCCGCGCCAGACCAAAAGCCTGCGCAATCAGGGCCCTCGTCATATCGGGCGCGTCCGTCCCAATCACCGCGACCTCGGCGCCGGAATGGTCCCGCAAGGCGCGCTGGAGCTTAAGGCCTAGATCGCCGCGCCCTTGAGGCTCGACCCGCACGCCTGCTGGCCAGTCCGGCATGGCCCTGTGTCCACCCGCCAAGCGCACCACAATCCGCCAGCGCGGATCGGATAGCTTGAACAGCAAGGAACGGCTCAGACCGCGATAGAACCGCCAAGTCTCAACCGCTCCGAGGTCTTGCGCCAACCTTGTCTTACCCACGCCAATGGCTGGCCTGCGGGCAAAGACAATCAGGGTCGGCCTAGTCATAGGATTTGACCAGTCGGGCGGGATCGGCCCCCATCAGATAGCGCAGCAAAAGGCTCCAGTTACGAAGGCTGCGGCCAAAATAGCCCCCTTGGCGAAACCGCTCAGACCGCGTCAGGATCTTGCCATCCAAGGCGCGCAAGCCCTTGCGTCCTAATCGGCGAACCAGACCAACATCCTCCATCAAGGGCACAGCCTCAAATCCCCCAGCGGCTTCATAAAGAGCCTTGCTGATCAACAGCCCCTGATCCCCATAGGGCAGCGCCAGCAACCGGCAGCGCAGCGCCACGCCCATCTCCCAAACCCGCGCGATCAGGGACGGATCATCCAATTGGAATTTGAAATAGCCCGCGCGGTCCGGATACTGGCGAATATGGCTCAGCGCGATCGTCTCCCAGCCCACGGCCAGTCGGCTATCGGCATGCAGGATCAGGAGCCAAGGCCCCTTGGCCACCGCGCAGGCCGCTGCAAGTTGCTGGCCCCGGCCCTTGGCGGAAAAGATAATCTTTGCGCCCGCTTCTTCAGCAGCTTCAAGCGTGCCGTCAGTCGATCCGCCGTCACTGATCACCACCTCCCGGACCAGACCGTCCACGGCCGCAGGTACGAGCGCCGCCAAGGTCAAGGACAGGTGGTCCGCTTCATTAAAGGTGGGAATGACGACACTGATCATGCGCCCATCAAGCCTGCGCTCTGGATCGGGTCAAGTCTGGTCGGACATTCACGCCGCCAAAGCGCAAGATTGCCGCTCTGCGCCCGCGCCTTGCTTCAATCCGCCGGATCGAACAGGTGAATTTTGCGGGCTGCGAGGCGAAGGGTTAGGCCAACCGCGATCGATCCCGCATCCTGCCGCGCAAGGCTGATCTCGATAGGCTGGTCCGACGCGGTCTGAGCTTCAATCTGAATGACAGGACCCTGCGCCGTCACGCGCACAATCTGGGCCTCGAACCCGTCTGGTGCCACGACCAGATCATGAGGACGCACGAAGGCGGTCTTGGGGCCATCGGCGCAGTCCACGGCAAGGCTGACCGAACCGCAGACAAAACGCCCGCCGCTGACCGCACCATCAAAGCGGTTGGTTTCACCGACAAAGCTGCAGACAAAGGCCGAGGCCGGTTGTTCATAGACCTCTTGCGGGGTGCCGACCTGCTCGATGGAGCCTTGATTGAGGATCGCGACCCGGTCGGCCAGATCGAGGGCCTCTTCCTGATCATGGGTGACGAAGATGGTGGTCACGCCGGTGGCATTATGGATGCGCCGCAGCTCCTTGCGCAGGCTCTTGCGCACCGTGGCATCCAAGGCCCCGAAGGGCTCGTCGAGCAACAGGACCTGAGGCGACACGGCCAAGGCCCGCGCCAGAGCCACGCGCTGGCGTTGACCCCCCGACAGTTGGGCCGGATAGCGACCGCCAAGCCCGCCAAGTTCGACAAGTCCCAACAGCTCTTCAACCCGGCGATTGATTTCCGCCCGCGCGGGCCGGTCCTTGGCCTTGCGCACATCCAGACCAAAGGCGATGTTCTTGGCCACGGTCATGTGGCGAAAGAGGGCATATTGCTGGAACACAAAACCCACCTTGCGGGCCGCCGCGCTGGCAAAGGTCACGTCCTGATCGTCGAAGGCCACCTGCCCAGCCTCTGGAAACTCCAGCCCAGCAATGATGCGTAGCAAGGTGGTCTTGCCCGAGCCCGAGGGCCCCAAAAGCGCCAAAAGCTCGCCCGGCTGGACCTCAAGGCTGACGCCGCGCAGCGCCGGATAGCGTGCGAACTGCTTTTCAACCGATCGGATGGAGATGGTCATGAGGTCGGTGGTCTCCGCAACCGCCCAAGGGATCGTCCGGCTAGCGCCCGGCGCGACGCACCTGAGGCTGCAACATTTCTAAAAGGCCCTTGAGGATCAGGGTCAGGATGGACAACAGGCACAGAAGCGCGGCGACCGAAAAGGCGCCGACGAAATCGTACTCATTATAGAGAATTTCGACATGCAGCGGCATGGTGTTGGTTAGGCCGCGAATATGGCCTGACACGACCGACACGGCTCCAAACTCGCCCATGGCCCGCGCATTACACAGTAGGACGCCATAGAGCAGGCCCCAACGGATATTTGGCGTCGTCACCCGCCACAGGGTCATCCAGCCGCCCGCTCCCATCGAGGCCGCTGCCTCTTCCTCATCCACGCCCTGCTCCTGCATCAGCGGGATCAGTTCGCGCGCGACAAAGGGGAAGGTCACAAACAGGGTGGCCAGCATGATGCCCGGCACGGCAAAGATGATCTTGATATTGTGATCGATCAGCCACGAGCCGAACCAGCCGTGCGAGCCAAAGATCAGCACATAGATCAGGCCCGCCACCACGGGCGAGACCGAAAAGGGCACGTCGATCAGGCTGATCAGCAGGCTTTTGCCCCAAAATTCGTGCTTGGCCACCGCCCAGGCCGCCGCCACGCCAAAGACGATGTTGAACGGTACAGCCACCGCAGCCGTCAGCAAGGTCAGCTTGATCGAGGCGGTGGCATCAGGCGTGCTCATGGCCTCCAGCGCCGGACCCAGCCCCTGCCTCAGGGCTTCAGCAAAGACCGAAACCAAGGGCAGGACGAGGATCAGGCCTAAAAAGACGGCCACGAGGCTAAGGACCAGCGCCCTAACCCACCAAGGGTCCTGCGTAGAGGAACGCGGGCTCATGCTGACCTCTTCCGCGCCCAGGCTTGAATGGCATTGATGACCAGCAACATCGCGAAAGAGGCTGACAGCATGACCACGGCGATGGTCGATGCGGCCTGATAGTTGAACTGTTCCAACTGGATCACGATCAACAGGGGCGCGATCTCGGACTTGAAGGGCATGTTCCCAGCGATAAAGATCACCGAGCCATATTCCCCGACCCCACGCGCGAACGACAGGGCAAAGCCGGTCAGCCAAGCGGGGCCCAAGGCGGGCAAGATCACCCGGCCAATGATCGATAGCCGCCCTGCCCCCAAGCTGGCTGCAGCTTCTTCGACATCCGCCGACAGGTCCCGCAGCACCGGCTCGATGGTGCGCACCACAAAGGGCAGGCCAATGAAGGTCAGGGCAATGACCACGCCCAGCGGCGTATAGGCAGCCTTGATCCCCATAGGCTCCAGATACTGACCGACCCAGCCATTGGGCGCATAGAGCGCGGCCAAGGCGATGCCCGCCACCGCCGTGGGCAGGGCAAAGGGCAGATCGACCAGCCCGTTAATGATCGACTTGCCCGGAAACTCATATCGTACCAAGGCCCAGGCCGTCAGAACGCCAAAGACCGCATTGACCGCCGCGGCGACAAAGGCCGCGCCAAAGGACAATCGGAAAGCCCCAAGGGCGCGCGGCGAAAAGCCCGCCGCCAAGACCTCAGAAAAACTCTGCCCCGAAGCCTGCAAGATCACCGCCGACAGGGGGATCAGCACCACCAGCGACAGAAGGCTGACCGTCACACCCAAGGACAGCCCAAAGCCCGATATGGCCGAGCGCCGCCGAAACAGGGTTTTCGCCCCGCGCGCCCGTCGGTCTGGCCCAGCAGAGGTAAGGGTCGATGAAGACATGGGTCTGGGGTCTGTCGTCTCAAAGGTCAGAGCTTAGCCACAATCGGGCCACCATGCCTATAGGACCCCCGTCCTATCACCAGCAATGACCAAAAACTGAGGGCGGCGTGAGAAAATGGCGACCGGCTCAAACCGATCAACCCACCGATAAGGTTGTTGAGAAAATGGTAGGCCGGGAGGGGATCGAACCCTCGACCATTCGATTAAAAGTCGAATGCTCTACCGCTGAGCTACCGGCCCGCCGTGCGGGTGACTCGGTCAAACCGATGCCCCGTGAAGCGGCGCGGAACATAGGCGGACAGGGCTATGGCCGCAAGCCATTAGCGAGGGCTGGCATCTATTTGTTTTGTGCATACATATAGGACATGGACCAGTCATCACGCCCCGCTGTGGTTTTCGCCCTGAGCCTTCTGGCGCTCTCAATCTTGGCCCCTGTGAGCCAAGCCTTGGCCAAGGGGCGAGAGGCCACGTCTGAACCGGCTAAGCCGCCGGTTTCGGACCGGATGGGCCAAGCGGTGAAAGCGCCGCTGGAAGATCTCAACCTGACCAAGGACAAGATCCCCCTGGTGCTCGAACAGGCCATGGCTGCTCCCTATCAGTGGCCGACCGATCCAAGCTGTGACGGCCTCGCTGCGGCCATTGCGCCCCTGACCTTGGCGCTCGGCCCCGATCTGGATGTTCCGCCAACCAAAACCAATCCCGGACTTCTGGAGCGCGGGACCGTTCTGGCTGGAGATACGGCCGTGGATGTTGTGCGCGGCGCGGCGCAGAGCGTCATCCCCTTTCGCGGCTGGGTGCGCAAGCTGTCTGGGGCTGAGGCCTATGCCAAGATGGTGCGAGCCGCCATCACCGCCGGGGGCGTGCGCCGAGCCTATCTGAAGGGGTTAGGCGAGGCCAAAGGCTGTGCGGCCCCTGCTGCGGCCTCTCACGCACCCTTAGAGCCGCCCGCCTAGCGTTCTAAAGGTGTAGGGCGCGGCCATAGGCGTCCAGAACGCTCTCATGCATGGCTTCGGACATGGTCGGATGGGGGAAGACGGTGGCCATCAGTTCGGCCTCAGTGGCTTCGAGCGTCATGGCGATGGCAAAGCCTTGGATCATTTCCGTGACTTCCGCACCGATTAGATGGGCACCGAGCAGAGCGCCGGACTTGGCATCGAACACAGTCTTGACGAAGCCCTCGGTCTCGCCCGCCGCGATGGCCTTGCCATTGACCCGGAAAGGAAAGCGCCCGACGCGGACCTCATGGCCGGCAGCTTTAGCCTGGGCTTCGGTCTGGCCGACCGAGGCGACCTGCGGATTGGCATAGGTGCAGCCGGGAATAGGCGCAGTCAGGTTGGAGGGTTTTTCCCCAGCCAGATGTTCGACACAGTGCACACCCTCATGGCTGGCCTTGTGCGCCAGCCAAGGCGGTCCGGCCACATCGCCAATGGCATAGAGCCCCGCAACCGACGTGGCCGAATGGGCATCTGTGACCACATGGCCGCGCTCGACCTTCACGCCCAGCGCTTCGAGGCCAAGGTTCTCGACATTGCCGGTAATGCCGACCGCGACAATGGCAATGTCGGCCTCTAGCCGCTCAGCCTCGCCGCCGACCTCCAGATCGACGACGACGCCCTTGGCGGTCTTGGCCAACTTGACGACCTTGGCCCCGACGCGGAAGGCGAGGCCCCGGCGCTCAAAGGCCTTCTTGGCTGCTATGCTGACCTCTTCGTCCTCGACCGGCAAGATGCGGTCCAGCGCCTCGATCACTGTGACCTCAGAGCCGAGCGAACGATAGAAGCTGGCAAATTCGATACCGATGGCCCCAGACCCGATGACCAAAAGCCGATTAGGCGCAGATTTGGGCACCATGGCCTCACGATAGGACCAGATCCGCTCGCCGTCCTGCACCAGACCGGCGGCCTCGATGACGCGGGCCCGGGCGCCGGTGGCGAGGATCACATTCTTGGCTTGAACTGTGCGGTTGCCGCCCGCCTTGAGGGCCACGACGACCTTAGGCGAAGGCATGCTCCTTTCGAGTTTTGCCGTGCCCTCAATGACCGTGATCTTGTGCTTCTTCATCAGGAAGGCGACGCCAGCCGAAAGCTGTTTGGACACGCCGCGCGAGCGCTCAATGACCTTGGTAAAGTCATAGGACCGCCCTGTCACTGACAGACCATAGTCCTCCAGATGGCCAAGGGTCTCATAGAGATCCCCTGACTTGAGCAGGGCCTTGGTTGGGATACAGCCCCAGTTGAGACAGACCCCGCCCAGCGCTTCACGCTCGACGATGGCCACCTTCATGCCGAGCTGACTGGCGCGAATGGCCGCGACATAGCCGCCAGGACCGGCTCCGATGATGACGAGATCGAATTCCATAGCCAAAACCCTATACAAGCATCATCAGAGGATCTTCGATCAACCGCTTGAATTCATTAAGCCACTGCGCGCCGACGGCCCCGTTCAGAACCCGATGATCGCAGGTCATGGTCACCGTCATCACCGTGGCGATGGCCAGACTATCGCCGCGCACCACAGCTCGCTTTTCACCCGCCCCGACCGACAAGATTGCACCCTGCGGCTCATTGATGATCGAGGCAAAGCTCTTAATGCCGAACATGCCGAGGTTGGAGATCGAGAAGGTGCCGCCTTGGAACTCTTCGGGCTTTAGCTTGCGGGCACGGGCGCGGGCGGCAAGGTCCTTCATCTCGGTGGCGATCTGGGCCAGACCCTTGGTCTCGGCGGCACGGATGATCG
>CAISGS010000432.1 GCA_903884915.1 uncultured Caulobacteraceae bacterium
CGTGGCATTCCAAGTCTTGCCGCCGAAACTGACCTTGCCTTGGCCGATGGCTGCGCCAGACCCATCGTGCAGAAAGGTGCGCGTGTCGGTCAGGTCCTGATCGGTTTTCCAGGCAAAGCCTAAGCCCTCCGCCTTCCAGCCATTTTGCGCCTCATAGCCGATGCGCAGACGAAGCTGGTCTTGGATCACATGGACGGGGGAGGCTGCGCCAAAGACGGGGGTTGCAAGGCGCTTGTCGTCAAAGGCGCCGGTTACGGGCGTTCCCGTGCCGGTGGCCGGGGTCAGCAGGTTGTAGGTCATGGACTGACCGACATTGTCGAAATGCCGAAAGCCGCCGCGTGCGCTCCATGGCCCATCGGCCTGTCTGTAGGACCCGCCGCCTTCGAGGCTGTAGCCCTTGAAGGTCTGGTCGAAGCCATATTCCTTGAACGGCATGATCATGGTCTGGGCGGTGGCATAGGTCGCGCTGTCTTCGGGCACGCGGGTGGTGACCGAGATCACGCCGCCCATGGAATTGCCGCCATAGCGGGCCGAGTAGGGGCCATAGACAATGTCGAACTGCTGCACCTCGGTCGGGCCGACCACGTTCCATTTGGGCGGAAAGTCAAAGCGATTGCCAAGGAAGTTGGAGACCACAAATCCATCGACCAAGACGATGGTCCGGGCGCTCTGAACCGTATTGGCCCCGCGCAGGGCGACCACGGCATTGTCGTCACCGGCAAAGCGTTTGCGCACGAAAAAGTTCGGCGCATATTTCATCATGTCTTCGACATTGACGGCATTGATGGCTTCGAACTCGGTCTGGCCAAGCGAGACCGAAAGGCCGCGCGGCTGAACCGTCACGGGCCGGTCGGCGTGCCCGACAATGATCAGCTCGTCGGGGGTGGTTTCGGCCTCTGCGGCCTTTGCTGTGGTGGCCAGTAGGGTCAGGCTGCTCAGGGCGGCCAAGAGGGCGCGCGGCCCGGGGCCGACAAGGTCTTTGCAAGACATGGAATATCCGATTCAAAACGTGAAGAGACCGGCGTACGGGGCACGTCGGCGACGGTTCAGGTCAGAGAATCGAAGGCGGACCCGTGGTCCAGGGTGGCGGCGCGGCGAGCCCAAGGCCCGGACGCTGAGCGCTGGCGAGTGGTAGGGGAGCCGAGTGGCTGAAGCTCAGCGGCGCGAGCGGTAGGGTGAGGTTAGCGCTCTGGGCGGCGGCAGAGGTGGCGGAGAAGGCGCAAGGATGGTCTGGCCGATCCTTGTCTTGGTGCGAGGGCTTAGAGGCCGGTTTCAAGCTGGTCTTGACCAGATGACCCTCAGCATCCACGGCCACCACCATGGCCCCTTGGCTGGTACAGATCACCATCTGCGGCAGGCCGTGGGCAGCGTCAGAACGTGCGACCATATAGCCGCTAGGGATTACCACGCGCATCGCCATGGCCAGCACGGTCACGGCCAGAGCCCATGACGTCCAAGCGCGGCGATGATGTGAGGATCGGCCCATGGTGCTATTTTGGAATGGCCTTAGAGGCCTGTCGAGGGCCTTTATGTCGCAGTTGAAGGCGGTCGGGGGCATCTTTTCTACCCTGCCCTTAGGGAAGGGGACCAAATGTTAGGTTGCTCCCCTAGGTCTTGGTGCCCTAAACCCTATCTGCGAGGGACCCAGATGAGGGATCAGCGCTGCGCCTTCGATTTGAACCGGATTTGATCGGGCGGCGTTTGGAAAGAAGAAGGTATGTCGGGCGTTACGCAGACTTCACAATGGCTAGGCGCCGAGGCGGTGGAACTTCCCACCTCCCATGGCCGATTTTCCATGCGGGTCATGAATGATCTGGGTGACGGGCGCGAGCACGTGGCCATCGGCACCTTGCGTGGTCCAAGCATGGGTGAAGCGGTGTTGCTGCGGATCCATTCGGAATGTCTGACCGGCGACGTCTTTGGCTCGCACCTTTGCGATTGCGGCCCACAGCTCCATTCGGCGCTGGACCGGATCGCCCAGGCCCCCGTTGGGCTGGTGCTTTACCTACGCCAAGAGGGCCGGGGTATCGGGCTGGGCAATAAGCTCAAGGCCTATGCCCTTCAGGCTAAGGGCATGGATACGGTTGAGGCCAATGTCGCGCTTGGCTTTGCGCCCGATGAGCGCGATTTTGATATTGCCGCCAAGGCCCTGAAGACGCTGGGCGTGACCAAGGTTCGGCTGATCACCAACAATCCCGATAAGGTCGAGGCCCTGCGCAGCGCCGGGATCGAGACCGAGCGGGTAACCGCTTGGACGGTCGAGCGGCCGGAAAACAGCGCCTATCTGGCGGCGAAACGCGCCAAGATGGGTCATATCCTCTAATATTCTTGCGGAGACTTGGTGATGGCTAAGGTTGATTTTCTCTTCGATTTCGGCAGCCCCAACGCCTATCTCGCCCACCGCGTGATCCCCGGCATTATCGAGCGCACGGGCGCCCTGTTCGACTATCAGCCGGTCCTGCTCGGCGGTCTGTTCAAGCTGTCCAACAATCAGGCACCGATGGTGGCCTTTGGCGATATTCCCAAAAAGATGGCCTATGGGCGTATCGAGATGGAGCGGTTCGTCCGGGTCAATGGCCTGACCAAATATCGCTTCAACCCCCATTTCCCGATCAATACGCTGAACCTGATGCGCGGCGCGGTCGCGGCCCAGGCCTTGGGGGTGTTCGAGACCTATATTGAGGCCGTGTTTTGCGCCATGTGGGAAGATCAGCTTGAGGCCGGTGATCCAGAGGTTCTGGCCCAGGTCCTGGCCAAGGCCGGACTGGACGCCAAGGCCGTGCTGGAACTGAGCCAGACCCCCGAAACCAAGGCCAAGCTCGGCGACAATACCCAAGCGGCCTATGATCGCGGTGCCTTTGGCATCCCGACCTTCTTTGTCGGCGACGAGATCTATTTCGGTAAGGACCAGCTTCTGGCCATTGAGGCGGAACTTCGCGCCTAGGGTTCCTTCGGATCAGCCCGGCCGATAGATGCGGTCGAAAAGGGCTCCGTCGGCAAAATGGGTGTCGTGGGCCTTTTTCCAGCCGCCGAAGGTCTGGTCGATGGTGACCAGCGGGATTTTCGGGAACTTGTCACCATATTTGGCCAGAGCTGCCGCATTGCGCGGGCGGTAGTGGTTCTTGCCGATCAGGTCTTGGGCGCGGGGGCTGTAGAGGAAGTTCAGATAGCCTTCGGCGACCGTGCGGGTCTTGCGCCGATCAACGACCCTGTCCACGAGGGCGACGGGCGGTTCTGCGAGGATCGACAGGCTGGGGGCGACGATCTCAAACTTGCCGGGACCGAACTCTTCGAGCGC
>CAISGS010000433.1 GCA_903884915.1 uncultured Caulobacteraceae bacterium
ATGCGACCACCTACCGGGTTCAGGGCAGCTATCAGGCCTTGGCGGATACAAGGGTCCATGCAGCGGTGGGTTCGGGGATCAAGAACCCCGGCTTCTATGAGCTCTTTGGCTATATGGACGGCCGTTTTATCGGCAATGCGGCCCTCAAGCCCGAGCGCTCCGAGGGCTGGGAATTTGGTCTTGAGCAGGCCCTGTTCGACCGGGCAGTCATGCTCGACATCACACGGTTCGATAGCCGTCTGAAGGACGAGATCTACACCACCTATCCGGCCCCGACCTATGTCGCCACCCCCGCCAACCGCAAGAGCAATTCCACCCAGCAGGGCGTGGAACTGACGGCGGTCGCCAAGCTGGCGCAGGATTGGCGGCTGAATGGAGCCTTCACCCGATTAAAGGCGCGGGAGGCCGGTGTCGAAGAGGTGCGCCGTCCGGCCAATATCGGCAGCCTTGCCCTGTCTTGGCGTCACCCCAGCCAAGTCGGCGGTGTGGCCCTGGTCGCGCGCTATAACGGCCAACAGACGGATGTGGCCTATACCGACCCCAGCTATGTGCCGGTTCGGGCGCAGCTCAAGAGCTACACCCTGATCAACCTCAATGGCGACTATGCCCTGTCACCGGCGATCAAGCTCACGGCGCGGGTCGAGAACCTCACCGACCAGACCTATGAGGAACTGTTCAGTTTCCGGGGCCGGGGCCGCGCCGCCTTTGTCGGTATCAGCAGCCGCTTCTAATCGAACCCAAGGCGCAGGCTTGGCGACGGGCCTGCGCTTCAACCTCCGTTCTTTTGGTTGGAGACTTTCATGACCAACAAAATCAGTTCCGGTCTTCCAAGTGCACGCCAATCCACTCTACCTTGGCCTGCGGTTCTGTTGACTTCAGTCTTCGTAGGCTCGACCCTGATCGCCTGCGCTGTGCCTCTTGTGGCCATCGCGACCTTGGCGGCGGCGACCATGACGCGCCGCTCGGCCTTCCTAACGCTCCTGCTCTGCTGGGGCACCAGTCAGGTCCTTGGCTTTAGTCTTCACGGCTACCCGCAGACCCTGTTCACGGTCGGATGGGGCGTTGCGATTGGACTGGGCGGCGCTGTGGCCTTGATCGTCTCGCAGATGATCCTCAGGCCCGGTCAGGCGAGACTTTGGATATTACCGACCCTTGGCCTTGCCTTCATCGCCTATGAACTGACCCTGTTTGGCTTTTCAAAGGTCACGGGCTGGGCCTGTCCCTTTACGGTCGATGTGGTCGCTGTGGTGGCCACCAATGAGGCTCTGTGGTTTGTCGGTCTTGGGCTGGTCTATGTCGGACTGGGGCGGGTCTTGCCAAGGCAAGGGGCGGTGACGCGCCAATCTTCCCAATGACCGGTCCTCGCATTGTCTCTCTGCTGCCCAGTGCCACCGAGATAGCCGTGGCCTTGGGGTGCGAGGGCCAGCTCTTTGGCCGTTCGCACGAATGTGATTTCCCGCCAGCGGTTCAAGCCTTGCCGGTCTGCACCGCCACCAAGCTTGCCAAGGGTCTGCCGTCCCTCGAGATCGAGAACCGGGTCCAGGCCATCGTTAGCCAAGGTCTGTCCTGCTACGAGGTCGATGCGCCGCTGCTGCGATCCTTGCGGCCTGACGTGATCTTGACCCAGACTGCCTGCGCCGTCTGTGCGGTGACGCCGCGTGATCTGGAGGAGGCCTTGAGCGCTTGGACCGGCCAAGCCCCGACCCTGCTGTCCTTTGCACCGGATCGGCTGGTGGATGTCTGGGGCGATCTGCGCGCGGCGGGAGACCTTTTAGAGGTACCAGCAAGGGCTGAGGCGGTGATCGATCAGTTGCAGGCGCGGTTGGAGGTGATCGGCCGCAAGACCCGTCTTGGCCCCAAGCCGACCGTCGCGGCAATCGAGTGGGTAGACCCCCTGATGGCGGCGGGAAACTGGGTGCCAGAACTGATCGAACTGACCGGCGGCCAAAGCCTGTTCGCTGACGTGGGTCAGCATTCGCCTTGGCTCGAATGGGACAGTCTCTATGCGGCCGATCCCGAGGTCATTGTTCTTATGCCCTGCGGCTTTACGATTGAGCGGACGGTTCAAGACGTGCTGGACCTGGTCAAGGATCCCCGCTGGCAAGGGCTTTCAGCCGTACAGCGCGGCGCGGTCTATGTCGTCGATGGCCACCACTATTTCAATCGACCCGGCCCTCGGCTGGTGGAGTCCGCTGAGATCCTCGCTGAAATCCTGCATCCCGATCTGTTCGACTTTGGGCACAAGGGGCGGGGCTGGATCCAAATGGCCCTTCACCAAGAACATTCATTTGGCGAGGCCAAAATCTTGTGAGACCCTTTCCCAAAACAAGCGTGGGGAGGACAGGTCGATGAACGCACCGACAACGACGCCAGAGGCGGTGGCTTGGCACCTTCAGGGCAATTGGGCTCCGGTCTTTGACGAGATCGAGGCAGGTCCGCTAAAGGTTACGGGCGAGATCCCCAAGGACCTGTTTGGCGACTATGTGCGCGTGGGTATGAACCCTCGGTCGGGCCATAGCGATCACTGGTTCTCGGGCAATGGTATGCTCCATTCGGTCCAGCTCGAAAATGGTCAGGCGCACTATCGCAATCGCTATGTCCGCACGCCCTATTATGAGGCCGACATGACCATGATGTCGGGCATGTTCGATCCGGCGGCTTCCCCAGCCAACACCAACATCATCCGCCATGCGGGCCAGTGGCTCGCGCTAGAGGAGGCCCATCTGCCTTGGGCGGTTGATCGTGATCTCAATACGCTGGGCGCCCATGACTACGGCGGCAAGCTGACCGGGGCCATGACCGCCCA
>CAISGS010000434.1 GCA_903884915.1 uncultured Caulobacteraceae bacterium
CGGCGCAGCCGGGGGTAGGGGGTATCGCGGCATCCCAGCCACATGCGGCAATTTTGATTGACGTTGACGCTAACGTCACCGTTGCAATCGAGCGGCCTCGGCCTATTCTGTGATGGAGTTTGAGCGCCAAGACGGCGCCTTCGCTTGGGAGCATGCCATGAACCTCGACTTTTCGCCGGAAGATCTCGCATTTCGCGATGAGGTCCGCGCCTTTATCTCTGCACACTATCCTGACTCCCTGCGTGGCAAGCAGGAAGAGGGTGAAGAACTCGCCAAGGAAGATTTCCTTGCGTGGCACCGCGTTCTGGCCGCCAAGGGCTGGGTGAACCCCGCTTGGCCAACCTCCGAGGGCGGCCCTGGCTGGACCTCGACCCAGCGCTATATCTGGGGCGAAGAGTGCGCCGCTGCCGACACGATTGGCGTCATGCCTTTCGGTATCAACATGGTCGGTCCCGTGATCTACACCTTCGGCACGCCAGAGCAGAAGCAGCGCTTCTTGCCCGACACGCTGAACGGCGACATCTGGTGGTGCCAGGGCTATTCGGAGCCCGGCGCAGGTTCGGACCTGGCCTCGCTGAAGACAAAGGCCGAGCGTTTCACCGATCCGGCTGACGGCAAGGAATACTATTTGGTCAATGGCCAGAAGACCTGGACCACGATGGCGCAATATGCCGACTGGATCTTCTGTCTGGTCCGTACCGATCCGAACGCAAAGATCCAAGAAGGTATCTCTTTCTTGCTGATCAATATGAAGACCCCCGGCATCACCGTGCGCCCGATCATCACCTTGGGCGGCGAACATGAGGTCAACGAGGTTTGGCTGGAGAACGTCAAGGTGCCCGTCGAGAACCGTATCTATGACGAGAACAAGGGCTGGACCTGCGCAAAGTTCTTGCTGGCGCACGAGCGTTCCGGCATTGCGGGCGTTGCTCGCTCCAAGCGCGGTATCGAGCGTATCCGTCAGATGGCCACGACCGAACTGGGCGATGACGGCCAGACCCTGCTGCAAGACCCCGCCTTCAAGCGTAAGGTCGCAGAGTTGGAAATTGATCTGACGGCGCTGGAATATACCGAACTGCGTACCTTGGCCGCCGAAAGCGCGGGCAAGGGTCCTGGACCAGAATCATCGGTCCTGAAGATCAAGGGTACCGAAGTTCAGCAGCGGGTCACTGAGCTGGCTCTGGAAGCGGCAGGCCACTATGGCGCGCCCTATTTCCGCGGCTTCCCAACCGATGGCGACAATATGCGCCCCATCGGTCCGGACTATGCGCACCGCACGGCCCCCAGCTATTTCAACGTTCGCAAGACGTCGATCTACGGCGGTTCGAACGAAATTCAGCGCAACATCATCGCAAAGATGGTTTTGGGTCTCTGAAGACTATTTTTTCCCTTCCCCCCAGTGGGGAAGGGATGCTCTTTTAGCGGCTGACGCTGCTGCCACCCCATCCCCAACCCCTCCTATGACGCGAGGGGGCCAAAAAGGAGGACGTCCCTATGGATTTCAATTTCACCGAAGAACAATCAATGCTGCGCGATACCCTCGCCAGCTTCCTGCAAGATAAGTACAGCTTCGACACCCGTCGCGCTTCGGTGAAGTCGGCCAGCGGCTGGCGTGCAGACTATTGGAAGGCCTTTGCTGAAGAGCTCGGCATCCTCGGCGCGCCTTTCTCTGAAGATCTGGGCGGCCTGGGTGGCTCGGCCATTGAAAATATGATCGTCATGGAAGAGTGCGGCAAGGCGCTGGTCATCGAGCCCTATCTGGGCACCGTGGTCATCGGCGGCGGCTTCCTGAAATATTCCGGCCATGCCAGCGCGACCGACCTGATCGGTGGCATCATTGGCGGCGAAATCATCACGGCCTTTGCCTATGCCGAGCCTCAGGGCCGCTACAATCTGGCCGACCTGAAGACCACGGCCAAGAAGGACGGTTCGGGCTATGTGCTGAACGGCCATAAGGCCGTTGTGCTGGGCGCCCCTTGGGCGACCCATCTGGTCGTTACGGCTCGCACCGGCGGCAGCCAGCGCGAAGCCTCGGGCGTGTCGGTGTTCTTGGTCGATAAGGCCTCGGCTGGCATCGTGACCCGCGACTATCCCACCGTTGACGGCCAGCGCGCCTCGGAAGTCTATTTCGAGAACGTGTCGATCCCTGCTGATGCCCTGATCGGCGTCGAGGGTGCAGGCCTGCCGCTGATCGAGAAGGTTGTCGACGAAGCCATCGCCGCCATCTGCGCCGAGGGCGTTGGTGCCATGCGCCGGATGCACGAGAACACCTTGGAATATGCCCGTCAGCGCAAGCAGTTCGGTGCGGCTATCGCCACTTTCCAAGTCCTGCAACACCGTATGGTCGACATGTTCATCAATGTCGAACAGTCCCTGTCCATGACCTACATGGCCACCCTGAAGCTGGACGAAAGCGCTCATGACCGCGCCAAGGCCGTTTCGGCAGCCAAGGTGCAGATCGGTCGCTCGGCTAAGTTCGTTGGCCAAGCCGCGATCCAGATCCACGGCGGCATGGGCATGACCGACGAA
>CAISGS010000435.1 GCA_903884915.1 uncultured Caulobacteraceae bacterium
ACCTTTGAAATAGGCTATTAACCTACTGTTTTTCTTTATTAAAATCTACGGATATCGCGGGGGCTACTTATGAAAAAAGATACTAATCCAGAAATCCAATACGACTTTTTCGCCCCGATCATCCGCGATATCTCACTTAAAGATCAACGAGAGACGATGGAACGGCCGTTCTTTAGCCTCTCTAAGCGAAAGCGCTTGAAGCCCATCGAATATAGCAGCCCTGACCGGGCGGTCTGGGTCAGGGTAGACGCCCTGCCAAAACATGGCATGGCAACGATATTTGACGCCGATATTTTGATATGGGCCGTTAGCGTCATCGTCTCCAAACTCGCGAAGGGCAACAATGATGTCGGCAAGACCATTACAACCACGCCATATGACCTATTGAAGGCTATTCGTCGTGATACCAATGGTGAAGCCTATAGCTCATTGAAATCCGCCCTTGACCGGTTGGCCACCACGACTGTTTACACATCTATTCGGGCGAGCGCGACTACAGAGCGCCGTTTCAGCTGGCTTGATTCTTGGAAAATAGAGACGGATGCTAAAAGCCAGCGACCTGTAGCGGTCACCTTTACGATTTCAGACTGGGTCTATGAGGGCATTATCAACGATCAAACCCTTTTAACCTTAAGTCCAGAATACTTCTCCATATCGGGAGGCCTAGAGCGCGTTCTCTATAGGATGGCGCGCAAGCACGCCGGTAGCCAAAGGGGAGGGTGGGTCTGCAAGCTGTCTACCTTGCGTGAGAAAAGTGGCTCTGATTCTCCGGCCAAAGAATTTACGCGGATGATTAAGAAGGCCGTGCTTCAAAACGAACTCCCTGATTACGAGATGTTTTTGGTCACTTGCGCCGACGGGACCCCAGGCGTTCGTTTCCTTTTGCGTGACGAGGCACTCAGAAATGCCGTCGAAGCTGAACTCAATGCCCTTCCCGAAATTTCGGGTGGAAAAATCGGGCAAAATGATGAAGCCGCCCTGCGAATTGACTTCTCAAAAAGGCGAGTGGAGAGAGATCAATACTAAAGTGTCTGATGACTTGGTTACTATAATGAATTGATATAATTCAGATTTTATGGTCATTGAGATCGGTTGAAGCTTCCCGCCTATTGCGGTTTTGGGTGAGTTGGCTTCGGTGGATTACACACCGTGATTCGGGGGTTCACACACCTTTGTAGGTTGCTGTGGACTCAATCTAACCCCTAAAACCGCGCCTTAAGGGTGTAAATTGGCTATAATACCACCTATGGCCCCTATTATGCTGGGAAAAACCGGCGCTATTGACACCTGAAGGTGTGTTTTTGGCGCTAAAAACACCACTAAAAGTGTTCGGTGGATTACACACCGTCAGCCAATATCCATCTACAACCCATTGAAATAAGTGCGTATTTTTAGACAGCACGGTTGGAGCAGAGCTCTCGCCGCGTAGACCACACCACCATAGCTATCACGATCATACTTCGGTTGAACGATCGGTCAGCAAATCATAGTGTGTCTCGAACAGATGGAGACTGATGTGTCTAACCAATTGACCGATTTAACAGCTGACATTGTCGCCACCTATGTGGCCCACAACATGATCACGCCCGCCCAGCTTCAAGCTCTGATCCAAGACGTCTATGGAGCGCTAAAGGGTTTGAGCACTTTGCCGGCTCAAGACGCCCAAGCCGACACGGGTGCCGCATCCAAGCCAACGGCTGCGCAGATCCGTAAAAGCATCACCCCTGAGGCCATAATCTCGTTTATCGATGGCAAGCCCTACAAGATGCTCAAAAGGCACCTGACAACCCAAGGCTTTACGCCAGACACCTATCGCTCGACCTTTGGGTTGCCTGCGGACTATCCGGTGACCGCCTCAAACTACAGCGCCGCCCGTTCAAAGCTGGCCAAGGACATCGGGTTGGGGGCCACCGGGCGCAAGTCGTCCAAAGCCCGATAACCTTGAGGCGTTAGGTCTGGGTACCGGCGCAAGCAGTAACGATCTAGCCATCCTATAGATTGATCTTTGAGCCTCAAAGATCCTGTGCTGAACGCACAGGCAGCCTTTGCCATGGCTGGTGAGCTAGTTGGTAGGGCAGGGGAGGGGGCTCGCCTTCGATCAGAAGCTGATGACGTTGTGACGGTCTTGGCAGGCGTTTGTCGCCCACCGTTCAAGGCCTTGAGGGCCGTTGAAAGTTTCCCGGCCAGAGCGTCCCGAAAATCGAAGGGCAGGGCGCTGAACCTGCAACGGCTTTGCCGTCCTTCGCTCTGCTTCGGCCCCCTGGGTGCAGATCCCGCTTGTACCCTGCCCGTTTGGTTTCGTGTCGTCCGGGAAACGGTCCCGGCCCAAACCAAGGCCCAAGACATGAACGATCACAAACGCCCTGAAGACCGCATCACTGACGCTGTCATCGCCTGCCTCGAAAAGGGCACCACCCCCTGGACCAAACCCTGGGCCAATCTCACCAGCCCCTACAGCAAGGTGGCTATGCCGCGCCGCGTCACAGGTGAGGCTTACCAAGGCATCAATGTCGTCATGCTCTGGCTTAGGGCCTCAACCGAGGGCTATGGCGGCCAAACCTGGATGACCTATCGCCAAGCTGCCGAGCTTGGCGGCCAAGTGCGCAAGGCTGAGCAATCCACCCTGGTGACCTATTACGGCCAAGCCAAATCGAACAAGGACACCGGCCCAGACGGTGAGGCGACAAGCTACCGGTTCCTCAAGGGCTATCCCGTCTTCAATGTCGATCAGATCGAAGGTCTGGACGCCAAGTTCTATCCGGTCGCCGCAGTGACTGAGCCAACCGTCTTTGAGGTCCAAGACAAGATCGCGCAAATCGAGCGGTTCATCGCCTCTATGGGGGCAGACATCCAATGGACGGGCGATCGCGCCTACTATGCCCTCGGTTCTGATCACATCCGCCTTCCAGAATGGAGGCTCTTTAGGGACGCCGAACAGGCCTATGCCACGGCACTTCATGAGCTAATCCACTGGACGGCCCATGGTTCTAGATTAAACCGCGATCTAACCGGCCGCTTTGGCAGTGCCACCTACGCCTTCGAAGAACTGGTCGCCGATATGGGAGCAGCCTTTTTAGGTCAGCGTTTAGGGCTTCGTCCGGATCATATCGAAGATCACGCTTCCTATATTGCAAGCTGGCTCAAGGCTCTGAAGGACGATAGCGGCATGGTGCTAAAAGCTGCCTCCCTAGCTCAAGCCGCAACGGACTACCTTTGGACCAAATCCGGTCTTGGCCAGCTAGGTCTAGAGGAGGCCGCCTGAGGCGGCCAAGGGCGCGCCGTAAGGTGCGCCCTAAGCAGCCCTAAGCCAACGAGCCGAAGGGCGATCAAGCCAGGGATCGTTAGGACCACTGAATAGTCGTGATCGGGACGCTCACGGTGAGTGTAAATGAGCAGATCCCATGGTGCCTAATTTAAGTCTCTTACATCGTCCAAAATCTTGCCAAAATGATCTTTCACGATCGAATCCAAAGGCTCCT
>CAISGS010000436.1 GCA_903884915.1 uncultured Caulobacteraceae bacterium
GTGACCATATCTTCGAGCGGATGACCGCTGAGATAGAAGCCCACGGCGGACAGTTCCTCATCCAACTGGTCTGGCCCCGTCCACGGATCGACCCGTGACAGCCTTGGTCTTGCGGCGTCACTGTCACCGCCAAACAGGCTGGCCTGAGAGGAGGCCCGCTCGGCCGCCACGCTCTGGGCATAGGCCATCAGGGCATCGATATTGGCGAGGATCTGGGCGCGATTGGGGTGGATCCGGTCAAAGGCCCCTGCCCGCGCCAGATTTTCCAGCGCCCGCTTATTGACCTGACGTGGATCGATGCGCTCAACAAAATCGAACAGGTCGCGGAACGGCCCGCCCGCAGCCCGCGTGGCGACCAGATTGTCCATCGCTGCCTGACCAACATTGCGCACCGCGCCGAGGGCATAGAGCACCTCGCCGTTCTCAACCTCGAAATCGGCAGCAGAACGATTGACGTCCGGCGGACAGACCTTGACCCCCATCCGCTTGGCGTCCTGATAAAAGACGGCCAGCTTATCGGTATTGGAAATATCGAGGCTCATCGAAGCAGCCAAGAACTCGACCGGCGCATTGGCCTTCAGCCAGCCGGTTTGATAGGCGATGATGGCATAGGCCGCTGCGTGGCTCTTATTGAAGCCATAGCCGGCAAACTTAGCCACCAGTTCAAAGATGCTGTCGGACTGATGTTCGGGCACGCCAAGCTCAGTCGCGCCGGAGACGAAACGGGCCTTTTGTTGGTCCATCTCCTCTTTTTTCTTCTTACCCATGGCCCGGCGCAGCAGGTCGGCCTCGCCCAGCGAATAGCCCGCCAAGATCTGGGCGATCTGCATCACCTGTTCTTGATAGACGATGACGCCGTAGGTTTCCTTGAGCACCGGCTCCAGACTGGGATGGAGCATGTCGGCGGCCTTGCGCTCGAACTTACAGTCCACATAGGTGTCAATATTGTCCATGGGGCCGGGGCGATAGAGCGAGATCAGGGCGGTAATCTCTTCAATCGAGCTAGGCCGCATCTTGCGCAGGGTGTCGCGCATGCCCTGGCTTTCAAGCTGGAACACGCCGATGGTCTGGCCCGACGCCATCAGATCAAAGCTGGCCTTGTCGTCCAGCGGCAGGGTCGACAGATCAATCCCTGCCCCGCGCTTCCTCATATGTTTCACCGCCCGGTCGAGGACGGTTAGGGTCTTGAGGCCCAAGAAGTCGAACTTGACCAGACCGGCACTCTCTACCCACTTCATATTGAACTGGGTGGCGGGAAGCTCAGAGCGTGGGTCCTGATAGAGCGGGGTCAGCTCGATCAGAGGCCGGTCGCCAATCACGATACCGGCGGCGTGGGTCGAGGCATTGCGGAACAGGCCCTCAAGCTTCAGCGCTGTTTCTAAGAGGCGCGCGACGCTTTCATCATCCTTCTTGGCCTGTTTCAGGCGCGGTTCGATCTCGATGGCCTGGGCCAAGGTGGTCGGACTGGCCGGATTGTTCGGGATCATCTTGGCCAGACGGTCGACCATGCCCAAGGGCAGTTGCATCACCCGCCCGACATCGCGCAGCACGGCGCGGGCCTGAAGGGTGCCGAAGGTGATGATCTGGGCCACGCGACCGACGCCGTACTTGTCCTGAACGTAGGAAATCACCTCTTCGCGGCGATCCTGACAAAAATCGATATCGAAGTCGGGCATGGAGACCCGTTCTGGGTTCAAGAACCGCTCAAACAGCAGACCAAACCGCAGAGGGTCCAGATCGGTGATGGTCAGGGCCCAAGCGACCAGAGAGCCCGCCCCCGAACCGCGTCCCGGCCCCACTGGAATGCCATGCGCCTTGGCCCACTTGATAAAGTCCGACACGATCAAGAAATAGCCGGGAAAGCCCATCTTGATGATGACGGCAATTTCCCGCTCGAGCCGGTCCCAATAGTCCTGCTCCGGCGCGGCCATCTGATGGACAGCAAAGCGGGCGCGCAGGCCTTCTCGCGCCTGATGGGCCATCTCGTCCGGTTCAGATCGCCCACCGACGGTCGGGAAGCTGGGCAGAATCGGGTCATGCTTGTTGACCATGAAGGCACATCGACGGGCAATATCTATTGTATTGTCACAGGCCTCAGGCAGGTCGGCAAAGAGCTGCCTCATCTCGGCAACCGACTTAAAACCATGTTCCGGCGTCACCCGTCGGCGCTCCTCTTGGCCGACGAAACTGCCGTCGGAGATACAGAGCAGCGCATCATGGGCGCTATAGAGATCGCGCCCGACAAAATAGACATCATTGGTGGCGACCAATGGCACGTCTTGCTCATAGGCATAGGCCACCAGATGGGGCTCAGCAGCGGCCTCTTGCGGGGTGCCATGGCGTTGTAATTCGACATAGAACCGGTCGCCGAAGACCGACTTCATCGTCTCTAACGCGGCCACCGCCTCGGCCTTACGCCCCGCCGCAAACAGCGGATCGACCGGACCGTCTGGCCCGCCGGACAGGAGGATCAGGCCTTCACTGTGGGCAACGATCTTGTCCCAAGGCACACCCGGCTCGGCCTCACCGCCGCCGTCGAGATAGGCCGACGAGGACAGGGCCGATAGGTTCAAATAGCCCCGCTCATTTTGCACCAGCAGCACCACAGTCGGCACCCGCGCCCAGCGCTCTGGCAGGCCCTCACCAATGCCAAAGACCGGCAAGGCGACCCCGATAATGGGCTGAACCCCGGCATCTTTGGTGGCGACAGAATATTCAAGCGCGCCGAACAGATTAGTCCGGTCGGTCAAGGCCGCCGCAGGCATACCGGCCTTGGCCGCCAACGCGCCAATGGCATCCGCCTTGATCGCGCCCTCGAGCAAGGAATAGGCCGAGCGGACACGAAGATGGACAAAGCCCTGATCCCCAACATCCGCCATGCTCAACCCCTTTTGCCATCAGCGCATCATCATCGACTCACCCGATCAGATGCGCAACCGAGCAGACCATCCAAACGAACCCCGTGACAGATGCAAGCGACAGCGTGTCTCGCGCCAACTGGATCATGATTTAACTCCCAGATTTGTTCCTTATATGTTCTGTATTCTTGCTTTGTTCTCATTGCAAGGGGTGTTATGAAAAATTTCAGAATCGAACAAATCTTGAAGCGTACGCCCATTTGACGTACAGTGAAGAGAATCTGAATGGGTGCACAATGACGGCGATAAAGTTGCCCGCAGGCGAGACCAACTCCGCGCGGATGAATTTCAGGACCAAGCCGCAGATCAAGGCCACGATCCAGCGCGCGGCGATCTTGGCGGGCATCCACGACTCGACCTTCACCATCAATGCGGCCTATCAGTCCGCCCTCGCCACCATCGCGGCCCATGAGCGGACCCTGTTGGCGCCGGTGGATCATGATGCCTTCTTTGCCGCCCTCGAACAGCCCGCCGCCCCGACAGATCGGCTCAAAGAGGCCCTAGCCCATCATAGTGAAACTGTGACCTCTGCCTGATGAGCGGGTCACCGGACGGACGCAAACGGATCGTTCCGTTTGATCCTGCGATCCATGACCGAACCGCCTTTTCCTGCGGAGTCCGTCAGGTCGATAACTATTTCAAGAACACCGCCAACAAACTCGCCAAGGCGGGTCATGTCCGCGTCTTTGTGATGGTCGATGCGCAAGATCAGGTGATGGGCTTCTATGCCATCAATGCCCATGCCGTAGACTATCAGGACCTTCCACCATCCTTTGCCCGAAACCGTCCGGGCCATGGACAGATACCTGCCGCCTTCATTGCCATGATCGGACGTGATAGCCGATTTGCCCAGACGGGATACGGCGGGGACCTGTTAATCGACGCCTTGAGGCGGATAGGATCGACGGCAAAACAGCTTGGACTTTCGGTCGTCCTGTTGGATGTGCTCGACTGCGGCGATCCCCAGCGCACGGCAAGGCGCTTGGCCCTCTATCGGGACTATGGGTTCATCCCCTTGCCTTCCAATCCCATGCGCCTGTTCATTTCGATTGGAACCATCGCAGCACTCTTTGCATCGGACGGTCAGGGTTAGGTCCCCACCCGCTCCAACCGCCCGTCCTTCAAGGTGAACACTCGGTCCATGTGGCGGGCGAGGTCCATATTGTGGGTGGCGATGAGGGCGGCGACGCCGGTGTCTCGCACGAGGGCGAAGAGGTTGGCGATGACGGCGCTGGAGGTTGTGGGGTCGAGGTTGCCGGTGGGCTCGTCGGCCAGCAGGATGCGGGGGCGATTGGCCAGGGCGCGGGCGATGGCCACGCGCTGCTGTTCACCGCCGGAGAGTTGGGCGGGCTGATGGTTGAGACGCTCGCCCAGACCCAGATGGGACAGAAGATCGTCGGCCCTTGCGCGGGCCTCAGTCTGGCGCGCGCCCGCAATCATCTGTGGCAGGGCGACATTGTCTCTGGCGCTGAACTCGGCCAGCAGATGGTGGAACTGATAGACAAAGCCAATCTGGTTCAGACGTACCAGGGTGCGGGCCTTCTCGCCCATCGGGGTGCAGTCTTGCCCGCCGATCAGCACCTGCCCCGCCGTGGGGCGCTCCAACAGGCCCGCCGCGTGAAGCAGCGAGGACTTGCCTGAACCCGACGGCCCGATCAGGCCAACCAGCTCGCCCGGATAGAGGTCCAGATCGATGGATTTGAGCACCTCGA
>CAISGS010000437.1 GCA_903884915.1 uncultured Caulobacteraceae bacterium
ATGTCAGGCTGACCCGAATTGACCAAACCTCGGCTCGACACCCGCTTGCTGGCATAGTTGAGCATCAAGGTCTGCTGTGACAGGGCATCACGATCCTCAAGTCCCAGTTGGACGTTGAAAATATGATCCGACTGACCGGTCATCTGCGCGCCATCCTTAAAGAAGTCGGTGGCGTTCTTCGATGAGGAGGCAAAGACGGAGATCCTGTCGTTCTTAGCCACCTTCAGTTCCGACATTGTGTAGGTGTAGTTGCCGTTCAGGACAAAGCGGCGGGCCGCCCAGAAGTCACCCCCAAGGCCGGAAAGGTCGAAATATTTCTGAGCGTCAAACTCAGCACCCACTAGGTTGGCTTGCGGGGCATTGGCATAGCTGGTGGTGAAGTCATCACCGGCCACGAAGGACTCGATTGGATTGGTGATCTGCTTATAGAAAACCGCCGTCGAGAAACGCTGATCGGTGTCAAAGTACCATTCGTAACGCGCCTCGGCGTTGGTCAGCTCACTGTCCACCAGATAGGGGTTACCGCGATACATGCGGTTGCCATCTGGATCGAAGTAGAACTGGTAAACCAATTCACGAAACTGCGGCCGGGCGATGGTTTTGGACAGGTTGGCACGAAGCTGCATGTCCGAGGCCAATTGCCACGTCACCGTGGCCGCTGGCAGCCAGTAGCTTTCCTCAAGTTGCGTCCCGGCCAGTGACGCGCCTGCGGTCTTAAAGACCTTGATCGGCGCGACGTCTTCCTTGGCGGTCTCGTAACGGATGCCGGCATTGAGCTGCAGCGAGTCCGTCATTTGATAGTCGAACTTTACGTAACCGGCATGGTTCGTAAGGGTCGCAAGGAAGGCTGGATTACCTTCGTTGGTTTCAACCAAGCCAATACCAAAGGCCTCAATCACGGCGGGTGCGAGCAGAAGGTCGGGACGGAACATGTCGACACCGCGCGGGAAATTGCTCGGGGCCTGAAACTGGAAGTCACGACGTGAACTGGTGCGCTGGGTGTCAGCATAGGCGTAGCCAACGGTGCCGCTCAGCTTGTCCATGAGCTTATATGTGGCATCGATACCGCCGGACCAAAGCTTCTCATCAAGCTCAGAGAAGCTGATCACCGCGTCGCCGCCGTTACCATTGTTCAAACGGTTGACGAAATAGGCGCCGTAAGGGTCTGCCTTCACGTTGGTGCGGACATATTCCAACGACAGTTCGTAGGGCGCATTTCGCTTTGAATTGGCGTAGGCGACGCGAACATCAACGCTCAAATTGTCATTCGGGTGGAATTCACCCACGACTTGGCTGTCGATCAATTCGCGTTCGTACCAGGCCGTGTCCTGCTGCATGAAATCGACGGTGGTCTGGTTGCGATTGCCCATGCCCAAACGGGTATGTTTCAGCGTGTCGCGAATATAGAGATTGGTCCAACGCAGCTTATTGTCGCCAAACTCTAAACCCAGCCCGACGAGACCGTTCAGAACGATCCGATTGTCAGACGTCACCCGCTGAAAATCAGATTCCAAGGCTGAGAGGTCAGACTGCAAGGATTTTTGGTTGAGCGCATCGCGGGTCGACCATTTGTTGCTGTAGCCCCCGGCGGTGATCAAGCCGATGGTGTAGGCCCCGCGATCAAACGACAATCCGCCCGAGACGTTGACCGATCCGTTCGCAGGCGTTTCAGAGCCGCTCTGGACAACGGCATTGCGGCCGGTAACCAATTGCCGTGCGATGATGTTCGTATTGACCTTGCCCGAGCTGATCCGTTCACCGCTGGCGATGAAGGCGTTCAGGGCCGGTGCCAAATCACGCTTGCCATCATCGAAGCCGGACCAGTCGGATTTGCTGCCAAAGTAGGTGTAGCTTAAACGGCCTGTCGTTTCGGTGTCGGCGGATCCGCCAAAACCGATCGAGAGGAAGGGCTCGCGCGGGATCGCCTTGGTGGTCAGGTTGATGACGCCGCCGCCAAATTCACCGGGGAAATTGGCGGAGTAGCTCTTCTGAACCAGAGACGAGGCGATGATGCTGCTGGGGAACAGATCAAGGGGCACAACCCGCTTGAGCGGCTCTGGGCTCGGCAATGGCGAACCATTGAGCAGGGCGAGCGAATAACGATCTCCAAGGCCGCGCACATAAACATAGCCACTGCCAACCAGGCTGAGGCCAGAGACGTGGCTTAGGGCACCGGCGATATTGCCTTCACCGGTCCGGGCGATTTCGACGGCGGTTAGAACAGAGACGACCTGCGGTGCGGTGCGAACAATGCTGCTATCGCGACGACCCGTAATAACAATTTCGCCAACTTCACCCGGGATAGAGACTTCGGATTCTTGTGGTGCAGGCTCTGAGACGGCAGCGGCGGGCTGCTCGGTCGCCGCAGCAGGAGCCTCCTGAGCATTGGCCAGCATCGGCATCGCGATAGCAGTGGAGACCAGCAATAGTGAGGCAAGCCGACGCGTATCCATTCTCGATCCCCTTGGGCAAATTTCGTATGGAGAAAAGGGGGCCGCCATATGGCCGCCCCCTCACCCTAAGTACCTGACGTGATTATTTGGTCGGAATTGACGAGCACAGACCGCTGTTGCCCGTGCCGAAATCGGCGGTCGAGCTGTTGCAGGTCCAGCTTGCAGTCCAGTTGTCAGCCGTGTTCTTGACTGCACCGATCGAGGTCACAGCGCTGAAGAAGCTGGCCAAGGTCGTTGCATCGAAGGTCGCAACACCGAGCTCGTTCGCGCCGTTGATGAACAGGCTCGCAAGCGTGGTGGTGAAGCTATCGTTGTTGTTGTTGGCACCCGAACCGAAGGCGGTGCTGACAGCAGCGGCGTTATAGGAGCCGGTTCCGATATACTTCGTGGCGTTACACTGCATCACGACGGACTTGGCAACGAAGGTCGCAGGCGTGGTGCCCGAACCGTTCATGCGAAGGCATTCGTTCTTTGGGGTCGAGATTACTGCGTTCGCCAAGGTCACGTCCGAGTTGCCGCGAACCAAGATAGCGGCTTGGTCGTTCGCCTCATTATCCGTGCTCAGCTCTGGCTGGATGCCGGTCAGGTTCGAAATCTTCAGCGTCGAACGGGGCGTATCGGCCTCGTTACCGTTGCTATCGATTTCCATCAGGGCGTCGCCCTTAGCCGAACGCTGAATGAGCAGAACATTTTGGAAGTTGCCGGTAATGCCGGTGTCAGCATCAAGGCTGTCATCGTCAGCGCCGACGGAGACATAGTTCTTCATATTGACAACGCCGCCGAAGAATTCAGCACCATCGTCAGAGCTGTTGTAGCTCATGATGTTGCTCAAGACGGTGCCGCTGCCGATGCCTTCGGTGGTCAGGGCTTGGAGTTCCTTGTCGGCACCCAAGACATAACCCGAATAACGGATCTGCACGTAGGACATCTGGCCGCTGCTGTCGGCATTGTTCGCGCCGCCAAAGAGTGCAGGGTCAGCCGAGCCTTCTGTCTGACGCTCGCAGGTGCCAGCAACAACCGAACCGGTCGTACAGTCAGTGATACGCGCACGGCCCAGAAGCACAACGCCGCCCCATTGACCCATGGAGGTTTCAGTATTCAGGCCAAGCACATTATCGCGGCTGGTGAAGATGATGGGGAGAGCCGCCGTGCCGACTGCGCTGATCTTGTTGCCGCGGTTGACCGCAAGCCAAGACACGCCGGTGCCGCCATAGACGATGACGCCAGGCTCGATGGTCAAGGTGACCTTTGTATCGGCTGCGGTCGAGGTGAAGCCACCGTCGGTGCCGACGTCAACGCGTCCGGGCAGCTGATAGAGCAGGCCCGTGATCTTGCTCAGCGTGATCGACTTATTGATCCGCGAGGGAAGGTTACAAACGCGCCACGTACCCGTTGGACCCGTGATGGTGCCGGCGTCCGTCAAGCCCTGAGGGTCAGCAATGGTTGGGCAGCCCGAGGCGGCGGTAACCAGTGTCGAGGTGGGCGTCGGCGTCACAACTGGAGGGGTCGTCGTCGTATTGGTGATGGTGACATTGCCACCATTGCCGGGCGACGCAATATCGCTAGGGCCACAGCTGGACAGTGCTAGTGCGCCACAGCCGACGAGGAGCAAGCTCTTAAAATTCTTCACTGCGAATCCCTTTCTCTGAAGCCCCATCCAAATGGGATGCTCATTCTGGAGATTGCCTTAAATGATTATTGTGACGTTTTTTTACAGGTCGCTATTTTTGACTCTTCCGCACGTGAGTGGCACGGGACCAAGGTCGCCAGATCGGCCAAAGACCATGCCCTGTTCAGCCTCTAAGCAAGGCCAGCCCGCGCCCTCCAAGGACAGAGCAAAGCCGTTCTAAAGCAGGCGGGAGCGGATGATTTGGCTGAGCACGTCGATCAGGGACACGGCCACGATGATGACAATGACGATGGCGGCGACACGGCTATATTCGAAGCTGTTTAGGCTATCGAACAGGACCTGACCAATACCGCCCGCGCCAATCAGGCCCAGAACCGTCGCTGAGCGGGAACTCGATTCGAAGCGATAGAGGGCATAGGAGGTCCAGAGCGGTGCCACCTGCGGCATCACCCCCCAGACAATCTCTTGCAGGGGCGCAGCGCCCGTCGCCCGAACCCCTTCGACAGGGCCGCGATCAATGGCTTCAACGGCTTCTGAGAACAGCTTGCCCAGAACGCCGCTGGTGCTGATGGCCAGAGCCATGACCCCGGCAAAGGGGCCAAGACCAACCGCCACAATGAACAGGGTACCAACCACCAGATCCGGCACCGACCGCAGCATGTCCAAGAACCGGCGCATCGGCTGGTTGACCCATGACGGGCTAATGTTCTTTGCTGCCGCTAGACCAAAAGGAATGGCTAAAAGCACGGCGAGGAACGTACCCCAAAGCGCCATCTGGATGGTTAGCCACATCTGACTGACATAGAGCGGCCATTGATCGAAATCGGGCCTGAGAAAGTCCTTACCGAACTCACGCATATTGTCGGAATTGGCGAAGATCAGCGGCAGCTTGGTCATTTCAGCGGGCGCAAAGCCCACCAGCAACACCACCGTCAACCCGCCCCAGAGCAGGACGTCGAACAGCCAATCGCTGAGGCTACGCTTGGGCGGAGCTGGGATAGTGTCGACCACACTCATTTGGGCGTACGTCCCGCCAAGGCCTTACGCTCGGCCTGAATACCGGCCAGAACCTTTTGTGCCGCTGCGATCTTAGCCGCGTCGCCCTCGTCCTTAGCGACCAGATAGATCTCAGTGGCCTCCATCTCGCGAACGGGAAGCAGGTGGCTATTATCGGCAGGCTTGAACCCGCCAATGCTAACCTTGGACAGCAGCGCCCGCTGACGCGCCGCTTCTGGGCCGGTGCCTTGCCCATAGGACTCAAAGAACTTGCGAAGGCGCGCCTTGACCTGGGGGTCCAGATCCTTGCGCCAGACAATCGGGTCTTCTGGAAGGGGCGGCGAGGTCCAGATGATGCGGATCGCGTCATTGATCGCCGGATCACGACCCTTTTGCAGGTTCACCGCCGTGGAATTGTTGGTCGCCACATCGAGCACGCCACGCGCCACGGCAAAGAGGTTGGCCTGGTGGTTGGCGCTGCGAACCGTCTTGAAACATTCGGCCGGCTTGATCCCGCGCGGCGCGAACAGATAGGTCATGGGGGCCAAGGTGCCGGAGGTCGACTTGGCATCGCCAATGCCGAAGTTCAGACTCTTGTCGCATTTTAGAACTTGGTCCAGCGTCAGATTACTCTTGGCGGGCACAATGATCACTGAGCGATAGCCATCCCGTCCCGAGGGGTCAAAGGTGCGCACAAACACCTCACCGCCCGACCGGCGCACGGCCTCTAGGCCTGACTGGTTCGAAAACCAACCCACATCGGTCTGCTTAAAGCGCATGGCCTCGATCAGGGCCGTATAGTTGGAGCCATAGAAGGGTTTGATCTTGTAGCCGGTCTGCTTTTCCATATCGGCAATGATCGGTGCCCAGAAGGACTGCAGGCTGGTCGAGCTTTCCGTCGCCAAGATCGAAAAGTTGACGGTCTTGACCGGGGCCTTGGCCTGAGCCAGCACCGCCGAAGGGAGGGTCACCAATAGCGCCGCCGCAAGGGCCGCACGCAGGAGGGTCAAGCACTTCATTGGGGAGCTCCTTCCCAGAACGCATCTTCGAATTCAGGGCCATAGATTTGGACGAGGGTGGCGCGGTCAAGACCGGCGACCGGGCCGTCATAGATCACTTGCCCAGCCTTGAGGGCCACAACCCGCTGGCAATAGCGCATGGCATAGTCGACCTGATGCAGGGTGACGACGACGGTCAGACCATCCTTGCGGTTCAGATCCAGCAACAGATCCATAACCTTGCGCGCCGAGACGGGATCCAGCGAGGCCACCGGCTCATCGGCCAGCACCACCTCTGCGCCCTGGACCATAGCTCGGGCAATGGCGGCGCGCTGCTGTTGCCCGCCCGATAGGGTATTGGCGCGCTGGGCGGCATAGTCGGCCACCCCCACGCGGGCCAGACTGACCATCACCAAGCGCTTCTCGGCGGCGGGCCACAGGCCCAGCATGCCGCGCCAGAAGCCCAGACGTCCCAAGGCCCCCAGCGCAACATTGGTGAACAGGCTCAAGCGTCCGACCAGATTGAACTGTTGAAAGACAAAGCCGATACGGCTGCGCACAGAGCGTACCCGGTCGCTGATCTTTCCGGCCGTCTGGACGGGTTCGCCAAAGACGCGGATCGTGCCGGAACCGCCATCAATCGGCGCAAGACCGGTGATCGAGCGCAGCAAGGTCGACTTGCCCGA
>CAISGS010000438.1 GCA_903884915.1 uncultured Caulobacteraceae bacterium
CCTTTGCCATCTTGGTTTTTTCGCCGCACGAGAAAGGAAATGGCCACGCCGGTTTGAATACCGAAGACATTATGTTTTGAACCCGACAGTTTCGGATTGGCGCGAACATCCCCGCCGAGGTCCAGAACCCTGACTTCGTAAAAGTCCTTTGCTGCGAGCTTGCGAAACCCATCCATGGTTCGGGCGTCAATGAAACTGCGGTTCGTGACAAAGGCGACAATGCCTTCATCCTTGATCCGATCCGATGCCCAGCGAAAGAACCGGGTATACATGTCATAGGCCTTAGTCTTCTGGGCCTTAGAGGACTTGATATAGGTGGCCTTTATCCGCTCATCAATATGCCGATAGGTGCGGTTCTTATTGTTATCGTTCTCGTTCTGCTGATTGGCATTATAGGGCGGATTGCCGATGATGATCGAAATCTTGCGATCATTTTGCCGCTTGATGCGCAGGACGTTCTCGTCAGAAACGGCCCCAAACATATCCCCTTGATCGTCTTTGAATGATCCCAGCCCAGCGACATTATCCAGCGTGTCAACGAAACACAGATTGGGATAGGCGGCATATTGTTTGCTGAGGGCATAGAAGGTCGCCTCAATATTCAGATTGGCGACATAGTAGGGCAGGATCGCCACCTCATTGGCGTGGATCTCCTCGCGATATTTCCGGTCCAGCTTGTGGGGCGAGCCGCTGAACTGCTCCAGCAATTCACAGACAAAGGTGCCTGTACCCGTCGCAGGGTCGAGAATCTCGACACCCTCATCGATCAGGGCCTTGCCGAAATGTTTGCGACAGAGCCAATCGGCCCCGTCGATCATGAACTTGACGATCTCATTGGGCGTATAGACCACGCCCAGTCGGTCAGCGGCCTTGGGATTATAGACCTTGTAAAAGTTCTCATAGATGACCTTGAGGAACTTTTGCTTTTCGCTATGGGTCGAAATCTGCGCCGCATTGGCCTTGATGGCCGTATAATAGGGATCAAGGCTTTTGAGGGTCTCGCGCTTCAAGGCGTCCTTGAAGAAGGTTCGCTCTAGGGCATAGAGCTCGCGCGCGACATTGTTCTCGCGGTGGAAATCGGCGTCGTTAAAGACGTGGGCGAAGATCTCCTCGGTCAGGATGTGCTGCATCAGCATTTCGCGCACGTCGGTCAGGGTGACAGTCGGATTGATCGTATCCTTGGCATGTTGCAGGAACTTGACCTCGGCCTGCTGATAGTCAGGATTTTCGCTTCCCGCCTGCTCGATCAGATCATTCAGGGCCGATGTGATCGCGGGCAGATCGAGGGCAAACTGCTGAACGGCCTTTCGAAAGTCAGCAATTTCGGGCCGTTCATAGGCGAAGAATAGGGCCAATAGCTCCGTCAATTTCGGCGCGTCCTCTATCGGACAGCGCATGACGGTCTCTTTGTTCTGAATCAAAACCGCTTCGCGGGTATCTTCGAAGATAATATTGTCTTGTGGATATCCGGCGCGAAATTTCTTGTCGATCTCGTCGTCGAGTTTGTCGTTCTCGTCCTTGGCCTCGTAATAGCCAAGTGGCACCCTTAGGGAATAGACCAAGGCTCCATCGACCGAGATATTTTTCTTGCGGGCCGTGACAATGGGATATTCGGCGACGAAAACCAGTTCCTTCTGCCGCGCATAGCGTTTGAGCAGGTCCTTAAAGGCTTCGCGGACAATGGTCTCTCGGCCACTGCCCGATACGCGGCGCAGGCGGGCCAATTCGGCAAGATAGTCTTGGACATATTGCAGGCTCATGTCTGAGCCTCACGGCCTAGACCCGCCCGAAGGCGCAAGACTCGAAAATCCATAGGGCCGCATCCAGAAGTTCAATCCGTTTGAACTTCTGGATAAAGAAGCTATCTAAGATATAATATTATCTTTTATCACCCATGATCATTCTAAACCGGCCGTCCCTGTGCCAGCGCCCCGTAAAGATCCGGGCGGCGGTCCGGACGCCCTGTTCTTCGCCGTCAAAGGCGGCGACGCCGAGATGAGGGCAACCCGAAAATCAACTTCCCCCAAACACCTCAGGCGTATATACATAATGATACGTCCCTATGGCGTTGAAAACCGAGCAAAACCGCACCGAGGCCAGCATGCTGTTCACAATCGCAAAGTGGGGCAATAGCCTTGCCCTTCGGCTGCCGCGTCACATTGCCGATGATGTGAAGTTCGTTGAGGGCCAGCCCGTAGAGATGGAAGTCGTCAACGACACCTTGGTCATTCGCCCCACCCGACAGCGCTTCAAGCTAGCGGATCTCCTCGCTGGCTATGAGCGCAATGAAGCGGTTGAGGCCGACTGGGGCCAGCCTAAGGGTGACGAAGCATGGTGAAAGCCCCCTACCAACCTGAACGGGGGGATTTTATCTATCTGGATTTCACCCCCCATGCAGGGACGGAACAGGCCGGACGACGCCCAGCGCTGGTTCTGTCCCCGATGGACTATAATATCGCCACAGGTCACTGTTTTGTCGTCCCGCTCACGACCGTCGGCAAGCCCAGTTCCTTCGACGTGCTGGTTCCCAAGGGTGGCCAGATCACGGGCTATATCCTAGCCAATCAGCTTCGTGACCTGGACTGGATCGCCCGCAATGCGTCGTTCCACAGCCGGTGTGATCAAGCCACGCTGTTTGAAGTCATCGGCCGGATTGAAGCGATCCTCGCCCTAGATTGCAACTGACGCGCAGGTCCTTCACCCGGCCCGGCCAATCTGCCTCGATGGTCAGCGCCCTGACGCTCAGAATGCCCCCTAAACCGGCCGCCCCTGTGCCAGTGCGCCGTAAAGCTCCGGGCGGCGGTCGCGGAAGAAGCCCCAGGCGGCGCGGTAGGTGGCTATGGCGTCTAGGTCGAAGGTGGCGGTCAGGACGCCTTGCTCTTCGCCGTCAAAGGCTGCGATCAGATCGCCGCGATGGTCGCTAATGAAGCTGGCACCATAGAAGCTCTGGCCCCCGCCTGCGCCCGGCTCAAAGCCGATGCGGTTGGCGCCGACCACGGGGATGACGTTCGAGACGGCATGGCCCTGCATGGCGCGGCGCCACGGATCGCGGGTATCGAGGCTGGCATCATGGGGCTCTGAGCCGATGGCC
>CAISGS010000439.1 GCA_903884915.1 uncultured Caulobacteraceae bacterium
GAGCTTTTCAACGAAGACCTGCGCTGTGGCCACACTGCCGCCGGGCTGTTTTAAGGCGAAGGCCCAAGCCGCCAGATAGTTCCAGCGTGCGCCGCCCGAGGTCTTGGGATTGGGGGTAATGACCGCCAAACCCGGACGGATCAGATCGCTCCAGTCGCGGATCTTCAGCGGGTTGCCCTTGCGCACGAGGAACACGATGGTCGAGCTGTAGGGGCAGGAATTGTTGGGCAGGCGCGATTGCCAGTTGGCGGGTAGCAGTTTGGCCTTGGCCGCGATCTGGTCGATGTCATAGGCGAGCGCGAGAGTGACAATATCCGCTTCCAAGCCGTCAATCACCGCCCGCGCCTGCTTGCCAGACCCGCCGTGGCTCTGATTGATCGTCAGGTCTTGGCCCACCCGGCCCTTCCAGTAGGCGCTAAAGGCGGCGTTGATATCCTTATAGAGCTCTCGCGTCGGGTCGTAGCTGGCATTGAGCAACGTGACCGGTTTGCGCGTTGCCGCCGCTGCTGGGTTTGAGCCGATCAGGGGCAGGCTCAGCGCCATGCCCGTCAGAAGGGCTTGACGGCGCGAGGGGTGATCGAGGGGATCTGCAATCGACATGGCGGGCCTCTAGGTTCGAGCAGACGGGGAAGGGCGACGAGGCCTGATCACCGGTCATCCTCAAAATTTCTTATAATTCCCATCGGATCAATGTGGATTAAAATTGCGGGGCCATTAGGAATTCTATCGGCCTATGGACTATCGTCACGCGATTGAGATGAACTTGTGATCCTATTGTCTTGATTCGAGCCCTGCGCTCCTTGCCCTAGCCCCTGACGGAAGCCCGCGACCCATGTCCCCGAATGCCAACCCCATTCGCAGATCTCGCCTTCCTTGGCGTGCGGTCGTGGCGGGATCAGCCGGGGCGGGGGCTTTGCTGTTCTTGGCCATTACAGGGCAGGCCAATAGGGGGCCAACCGTACTTTTGGCCCTGATGGTTGGTGGCTTGACGCTGGTACTCTCCCTGCGCGGCTATCGCGAGCGGCGCTTTGATCAGGCCACTGTTGATCGCTTGGTCCAATCGCGGCCCCAAGAGGCGCAAACGCCCTTTTTCGAAATTCTCGAAAGCCTGCCGGACCCGGTGATGGTCATTGCCGCGCAGGAGGCCGACGATGTGGCCGGACGCCGGTTCATCTTTGCCAATGGCGCCGCGCGGGAGTTCTTTCGGATCCAAAGTTCTGGAGCCTTGCTGGTGACTGCCATCCGCAATCCCAAGATCCTTGAGGTCGTGGATGAGGCCCTATTCGGTGGTGTTGCGGGAGAGGCGGCCTATGATTCCGGCGGGGCTCAGGATCGCTATCTGCGCGCCCTGACGCGGCCCTTGCCGGTACGGCCCGATGGTTCGCATCTGGCCCTTTTGATGATGCGCGACGAAACCGACGCGCGGCGCAATGAGCGAATGCGCGCAGACTTCCTAGCCAATGCCAGCCATGAGCTGCGCACCCCCTTGGCGTCCATGACCGGATTTATCGAGACCCTGCGCGGCCACGCCAAGGAAGATCCTGTCGCGCGGGATCGGTTCTTGAACATTATGGCCACCCAAGCCGACCGGATGGCGCGGCTGATTGATGACCTTCTGTCCCTTAGCCGCATTGAGTTAAACGAACATATCGCCCCCGACGGCTGTATCGATCTGGCCCAGGCCGTCAGTGATGTCATCGACGCCATGTCGCCGCTAAGCCGAGAAAATGGCATTCAAATCCAAACCGCGATGCCACCGCGTGGTGAGGCGCTGGTCATTGGCGATCGCGATCAGATCGTGCAGGTCGTGCAGAACCTGATCGACAATGCGGTCAAATATTCTCGCGCTCGGGACGGCTCGGTCTCGGGCAGCGTGATTGTGGAATGTGGTGTCGGGGTCAGCGGGGATGCGGCTCTGGCGCTGAGAAAGCCGTCGGCCTCGCGTCTGTCCTTGCTCACGCCCGATCAGACCGGCGAAGAGATCTATGTCTATCTGCGGATCAATGATTCAGGGCCCGGCATTAAGCGTGAATATCTGCCGCGTCTGGCCGAGCGATTCTATCGCGTCGAGGGCCAGAAAAGCGGTGAGCGGGCGGGTACCGGCCTTGGCTTGGCCATCGTCAAACATATTATGAATCGTCACCGCGGCGGTTTGGCCGTGGAAAGCCTTGAGGGTGAGGGCGCGGCCTTCATCGTCTATTTCCCTATCCATTCCAAGGCCTTGGCTGCCCGTCAGTCCCGCGCACTGTAAAATTTTCGGGCGCGAAATCGATTCACTCTCGGCACTGTAAAAAAACTGTCACAATATTGTCGTAAAGCCGCTGTGTCTCGCGGGCATGGTCCTGCAGGATGTGCCTCAGTCACCTGCGCCGAGGCTCTTGGTTCTGTGCCAGATGGATGCTGTCGTTAGATGCTGACCTGGATCGCGATATTAGTTTTGGCCGCCCTGTCAGGGCTCGCGTTCCTGATGGGCCGACGCAAGGCTTTGGCGTCTGCGGGCGGGTCTCCGGCCAAGATGCATTCCTTGCCGGGCTATTACGGGACCTATGTCGCCCTTTGGGTTGGGGTTCCTGCAGCCCTTTTGTTGTTTGTCTCGATCATGTTCGGCGGACGTCTCGAGCACGCCCTGCTAACGGCTAATCAGCCGCCGATCCTGCACCAGCTTTCAGCAGAGCAAAAAGAACTGTTCTTCCAAGATGCGCAGGCCCTGGCTGAGGGCCGCCAACTCAGCGAAGCGGTCTACGAGCCGAACATGAAGGTCGCTTTGGACGCCAAGGCGAGCGAGGCCAAGGGCTATGTCAACGCCTTCAAGCAGGGCACCTTTGCCCTGATGGGCGTCTTGGTTCTGGCCGGGTTTTTGGCAACCTTTCCACGTCTAAACAAAGACTTCCGTGCCCGTAACCGGGTCGAGGGCTGGGTCGATGGCCTGTTGATGGCCTGCTCGATCGTTGCCGTCGTTACGACCTTGGGCATTATCCTGTCCCTCGTCTGGGAGAGCTTGCGGTTCTTTAGCTCCGTATCGCCAGCCGAGTTCTTACTGGGCACCCATTGGAGCCCGCAGATTGGCATGCGCGACGATCAGGTCGGATCGTCTGGTGGATTTGGCGCTCTGCCGCTGTTTGCGGGCACCTTCTTGGTGATGATGATCGCCATGTGCGTCGCCGGGCCCGTGGGCCTGTTCTCCGCCATCTATCTGTCGGAATATGCCGGTCCTAAGGCGCGGGCCGTGTTCAAGCCGCTGCTGGAGATTCTCGCAGGCGTGCCGACCGTGGTCTATGGCTTCTTTGCCGCCCTGACCGTCGGGCCGATCTTCCGGCAAGGGTTTAACAGCTTGGGCGGCCTGTTCCTCGGTGGCCCGCTGAATGAGCTGGGTCTTTATCTGGGGCAGGTTCAAAACCAGATGGCGCTGGTCGCGGGTGTGGTGATGGGCATCATGCTGATCCCCTTCGTCTCGTCACTGTCCGACGACATCATCAATTCGGTGCCGCAAGCCCTGCGGGATGGCAGCTATGCCATGGGTGCGACCAAGTCCGAGACCGTCAAGAAGGTCGTGCTTCCCGCCGCCCTTCCCGGGATCGCTGGGGCCTTCTTGCTGGCCATCAGCCGCGCTATTGGCGAGACCATGATCGTGACCATGGCCGCGGGCCTGCAGGCCAAACTGACCCTCAATCCCTTGGAGACGGTCACGACGGTGACGGTTCAGATCGTCACCCTGCTGACCGGGGACCAAGAGTTTGACAGCCCCAAGACCCTTGCCGCCTTTGGCCTGGGTCTAACCCTTTTCGCCGTGACCTTGGTTCTTAACATCGTCGCCCTGCGCATCGTCCAGAAATACCGGGAACAGTATGACTGACCTCCCCATCACCACGACTACAGCCTCTGACCGCGCGCGCGACATCCGTGCCGCTGTTGAAAGCCGCCTCAAGACCCGGCACGCTTCGGAGCGCCGGTTCAAGCTCTATGGGCAGTTGGCCATTGCGATTGCCTTGAGTTTCTTGGTCGTCCTGCTCGGCCGGATCGTCACTCAAGGCGCTTCGACCTTTGTGGTCCACTCGATCTCGGTGCAGGTGCCGCTCGATCCGGCAAGGATTGATCAAACCGCGCTTGAAGGCGTCAATTACGACATCATGGTCGCCGATGCGGTCCTCGCCAAGCTCGGCGAAAAGGATGATGATTACGGGACCAAGTCCGAGGCCATCAAGGACCTGATGTCGCCAGACTTTGGCTTCCAACTGCTCAATATGATCAAGGCGGACTCCAGCCTGATCGGCAAGACGGTCACGGTATCAGGTCCCCTGCGGGCCAATGCCGACCTCTATTTCAAGGGCGAGATCAAACGCTCCTCTCCCGAAGAAGAGCGGACCTTGAGCAACCAGCAGCTCGATTGGCTCGATGCCCTGAAGTCCTCAGGGGCGGTTAAGACCGGTTTCAATTTCGGCTTCTTCACCAAGTCCGACTCCACCGAGCCTGAACAGGCCGGGGTGCTGGGGGCAGTGGTTGGTTCAGCCATGATGCTGTTGGTCACCGCCTTTTTGGCTGTGCCCATCGGTGTGATGGCGGCGGTCTATCTCGAAGAGTTCGCACCCAAAAACAGCTGGACCGACGTGATCGAGGTCAACATCAACAATCTGGCCGCCGTGCCCTCGATTGTTTACGGCCTGCTGGGTCTGGGTCTGTTCATCAATACCTTGGGTGTGCCGAGATCGTCGCCCTTGCTGGGGGGGCTGGTCTTGGCCCTGATGGCCTTGCCGACCGTGATTATCGCCACCCGCTCGTCCTTGAAGGCCGTGCCGCCCTCGATCCGGGAAGCGGCGCTTGGCGTCGGCGCATCGCGCACCCAAGCGGTGTTTCACCATGTGCTGCCGCTGGCCATGCCCGGTGTTATGACCGGCTCGATCTTGGCGCTGGCCCATGCCTTGGGTGAAACCGCGCCACTGTTGATGATCGGCATGGTCTCGTTTGTGCCCGGCGTGCCTCACGGCTTTGACCAAGCCGCTACCGTGCTGCCGGTGCAGGTCTTTATCTGGGAGAACGCGTCCGAGCGGGCCTTCCATGAGCGGACTGCGGCGGCCATTATGGTCCTGCTGGTCTTTATGATCCTTATGAATGCGGTGGCGATTATTGTGCGCCGCCGGTTTGAGCGGCGGTGGTAGCCGCTATGACCCCCAACGGCTCCTCCTTTTCGAGATCTGTCATGCCCATGAACCGCGACGATTCAGCCAGCCATGAGGCCGCTACGGCCTCAGCGGCGACATCAGGCCCTTCGGTCAAGATCCGGGCCCGAGATATCAATGTCTTTTATGGCGAGAAACAGGCTCTGTTTGACGTCGCCATCGACATTCCTGAAAAGTCCGTGACCTCGTTCATCGGCCCCTCGGGCTGTGGCAAGTCGACCTTCCTGCGCTGCATGAACCGGATGAACGACACCATCCCCATCTGCCGGGTGACTGGCGCGATTGAGATGGACGGAGAGGACGTCAACGACAGGTCCATCGATCCCGTCGTCCTGCGCGCCCGCGTTGGCATGGTGTTCCAAAAGCCTAACCCCTTCCCCAAGTCGATCTATGAGAATGTGGCCTATGGCCCTCGCATCCATGGCCTGGCCACGGGCAAGGACGAGCTTGATGCCATCGTAGAAAGTTCTTTGCGCCGTGCGGGTCTCTGGGACGAGGTCTCCGACCGCCTTCTGCAGCCCGGAACCGGTCTATCAGGTGGTCAGCAGCAGCGTCTGGTCATTGCCCGCGCTATTGCCGTGGGTCCCGAAGTCATCTTGATGGACGAACCCTGCTCGGCGCTCGACCCCATTGCGACCGCCAAGATCGAAGAGTTGATCGACGAACTGCGCGAGCAGTTCTGCATCGTCATCGTTACCCACTCCATGGCCCAGGCCGCGCGTGTCTCTCAGCGCACGGCCTTCTTCCATATGGGGCGTCTGGTCGAGAGCGGAGCTACCGACGAGATCTTCACCAATCCGCGTGACAGCCGCACGCAAGACTACATTACCGGCCGCTTCGGCTAGGAGCCCTTGTCATGACCCAGCATACTGTCAAAGCCTATGGCGACGAACTGAACCATCTGACGGCGGAAGTCGCGCGGATGGGCGGGCTGGCGGAAGCCCAGGTGGTTGATTCTATTTCCTGCATCGCCCGCCGGGATGTGAATCTGGCTCAGAGCATCATCGCCCATGATGACAAGCTCGATCAGATGCAGATCGATATTGAGCGCAAGGCCATCAAGCTGATCGCCCTTCGCCAGCCGGTCGCGCAGGACCTGCGCCGGACCGTGGCGGCGATGAAGATCTCATCCAATCTGGAACGCTGCGGCGATCTGGCCAAGAACATTGCCAAGCGCGCTCTGGTAGTCTCTGAGGCCGAGCCCATGACGCCCCTGACCCGTTCGATTGAGCGCATGGGTCATCTGGTGACGGGGCGTTTGAAGGATGTTCTGGACGCCTATACCTCATCCAACGTCACCCGCGCCGTCGGCGTCTGGTGGCGTGATGAAGAGGTGGACGAGCACTATAATAGCCTGTTCCGCGAGCTCTTGACCTACATGATGGCCGATCCGCGCACCATCACCTCCTGCGCCCATCTGTTGTTTGTAGCCAAGAACTTGGAACGGATCGGTGACCACGCGACCAACATCGCCGAAATCATCCATTTCGAGCTGACCGGTGAAGACATGATCACCCATCGCCCGAAGCACAGCGATATCGAAGCCTAACCGCTCGTAGATTAGAGGAATTACGGCCTTGACCCCCTATGTTTTGGTAGTCGAAGACGAAGACGCCTTGGCGACCTTGCTGCATTATAACCTTGAAAAAGAAGGTTACCGTGTCTCATTGGCCGCGGATGGCGAAGAGGCCCTGACCCAGATCGACGAGCAACTGCCCGACCTGATCGTGCTCGACTGGATGTTGCCAAAGGTCTCGGGGATAGAGGTTTGCCGCCGTCTTCGCGGACGGGCGGAAACCCGCAATGTCCCCATTATTATGCTGACCGCACGCGGCGAAGAGACGGACCGCATCCGTGGCCTCGATACCGGCGCTGACGACTATATTGTGAAGCCCTTCTCGA
>CAISGS010000440.1 GCA_903884915.1 uncultured Caulobacteraceae bacterium
AGCCAGTCGCAGACTTCATCACAGACAGGGTCATCGATCAGGTGGGCCAATATAGTCTCCGTCCGGCGTCCCCCTCACCCACGCAAAGAGCCCTCTCCCTGTGGGAGAGGGTTGGGTGAGGGCCTTTTCTAATCTTTTTTCACGTCACCCAAGAACGCCGTTATTGCCTCCAAGGCCTCGACCAGACCCACCCGTTGGATGGTCACCCCTTCAGGCAGGCTGGAAAAGAGCCTCGTAGGAGCGGCGGGGTCGAGCATGACGAAGACGCCCTTATCATCGGCTCGCCGGATCAGTCGGCCAAAGGCCTGAGCAATCCGGGCGCGGGCGACGCTGTCATCATAGCCCCGCCCGCCAAACCGTTCGCGCCGCGCCTTGTGCAGCATGTCCGGACGCGGCCAAGGCACCCGGTCAAAGGCCAAGAGCCGCAAGGAGCGTCCCGGCACATCCATACCATCGCGCACAGCGTCCGTGCCCAGCAGGCAGGAATTTTCCTCGGCCCGGAAAATATCGACCAAGGCCCCGACCTCTAGCCCATCAACATGCTGGGCATAGAGGGCCAGACCCTTATCGGCCAAGGGGGCGGCGATCTGGTCATGGACGGTGCGCAGCCGCCGAATGGCGGTAAAGAGCCCCACCCCACCGCCGCCAGCGGCCAAAAATAGTTCGCGCATGGCCGCTGCGATCTGGCGCGGATCATCTCTGGCCACATCGGTAATGACAAAGATGCGGGCATTGTTCTCATAGTCGAAGGGCGAGGCCAGTTTCAGGGTCTTGGGCCGCTCGGGCAGGCGGGCGGCGCCGGTTCGCATCTCGGCCAGCGCGAAGGGATCGCTCAGGGCCGGATCGGCCAAGGTGGCGCTGGTCACCAAGACCCCGTGGGCCGGGGCCAACACCGCCGCGCGCAAGGGCTCGGTCGGATCGACCCAGTGGCGACGATAGGCCCCGTCCACCACTCGGCCATAGAGATAGGTGGCCTCGAACCAGTCGACGAAATCAGGATCGTCCTCGGCCTGTTCTTCCAAGGCCTTGAGCATGGTGCGCCAGGCCGGAAGGGCCATGCGGGCGCGCCGATCAATGCCGCGCAAGGCCCCCTCGATGCGGGCCCGGTCGCCGGTAGGCAGCTCGTCCGCCTCGGAATCCAGCAAATCTTCCAAGTGACGGGCAAAGGCCACCAGCGGGGCCTCGATCGCGGCAAGGGCGCGGGCCGCGTCGCGGGCAGCGATCCGCACCGGCTCGACGGTCGGTCGGGCAGCACATTCCTGTCCAACCTCAGAGGGGGTCGCTCTGGCGCGAAGCTGTTCTAGCACCCGGGCAATAAAGGTCTCGATGGGGCCATTGGGCTGGGCGGGCTGATCGCGGCCATCATAGTCAGGCGCCGGAGCCACCCGTCCAGACCAGCCTTCGCTGGGCAGGGCCGTTGCCGCCTGCACCGCGTCAGCCAGCGCCTTGGCCGGGCCTTCGCGGTCGCCGACCAGATCGCCGAGCCGCTGTTCCAGCCCGCGTCCACGCCGACCGCGCCCCTCCGGCCCCCGGATCCAGCGGCGCATCTCAGCGGCCTCGGCCCCGGAAATGGCGGCGGCAAAGGCGCTGTCGGCGGCGTCGAACAGATGGTGGCCCTCGTCAAAGACAATGCGCTTGAGCGAGGTGGATTCGTTGTCGGCCTTTTGACCCCGCGCGGTGCGCACCCCGTCAAAGGCCGCTTGGGTCAGGACCAGCGCATGGTTGGCAATGACAATGTCGGCGCGCTTGGAGGCCCGCACCGCCTTTTCGATGAAACAGGCCCGGTAGTGCGAGCAGCCCGCATGGACGCACTCGCCGCGCCGATCGACCAGATTGGCCGCGCTGGCCTGCTGCACGGGCGCAACGGCAAAGAGACCCGGCAACCAGGCGGGGAAATCTCCGCCGGTCATGTCGCCATCGCGCGTCGCTCTGATCCAGCGCGAGGTCAAGGCCAGACCAATCAGGTCGCCATTGCCAAGCTGGGCGGCCTGAACCGCATCTTGGTAATTCAAAAGGCACAGGTAGTTCTCTCGCCCCTTGCGCACCACCGCCTTGCGGGCGCGAACGGCGGGGTCAGGAAAGATGGCGGCGCTTTCGCGGGCGATCTGGCGCTGAAGGGCGCGGGTATAGGTCGATATCCAAACCGCAGGTCCATTGGCCTCGGCCCAGAGTGAGGCGGGGGCCAGATAGCCGAGGGTCTTACCAACGCCGGTGCCTGCCTCAGCCAGCATCATGCGCGGCTCGCCCTCCCGCTCACGCGGCTGAAAGGCAAAGGCGGTCTCGGCGGCGAACTCCGCCTGAGCCGGGCGCGCCTCATCCAAACCGGACCGGGCCAAGAGCTCGGCCAAGCGCACCCTCGCCTCATCGGGCGAGATGGGACGGGTGCCTGATTCGCCGGGCGGGGCCTGATCTTCCCATTCGGGAATACGCGACCAGACATCAAGGCCTGCAGAGCGTGAACCTTCCCGCACAGGGCCAGAACGCAGGGCACCAATGACCAGCGCCGCCCAAGCCCATCCGGCCCGGCCCAAGGTCTCGGCCAGAGCCAAGGCATCCTCACGGGTTGGCCAAGGCCCGCCCGCCAGTTCGGCCAGCAGGTCCATCGCGCCTTGATGCAGGGCCAGAGCCTGATCCTCTAGGGTGCGCGGCTCGCTGCGGCCAAGGGCTAGGGCCAGACCGGCAGCCGACGGCGCACAGAACCGGGCGGGGCGCACAAAGGCATAGAGTTCGAGCACATCGAAATGGTCACGGCTGCGATGGGGCGGATTGAGGCCCAGCCGCCTTGCAGTCAGGGTGGCATGAGCGATCAGAACCGGGCCGCGCTCGAACAGGGTCTTGGCCGGGGCTGGACCGATCCGCTTGACCTGATCACCCTCGCACAGGGCCGCGCGCCGTCCAGGATGGACGACGAGGGCGGGGGGCAGAGTCGGAATGGGCAGGGCTTCGGTCACCCGCCTTGCTTAACGGCGCCGCGACCGAAACGGAACAGGAACCTGCGCCCTTTAGGGAACAACCACCGACACGCCGCGACCGCGAGGGTCTGAGGCGGCGACGGGCTGGCCATCGGTGATCTGGATCGCCTCAATATCCCCGCCCCAACCGCTATTGTCGACCCGATAGCCCCGCGCCTCCAAGGCCTTCACCACGGGCGCGGCTATGGGGAAGAATCGCTCGGCAATGATCAGGTTCTCTGGCAGGAGCTGATGATGGACACGCTGGGCATCGACGGCGGCCTGAAGCGGCATACTGAAGTCATAGACATTGGTCATGACCTGAAAGACCCAGGTAAAGATGCGCGAGCCACCGGGCGTGCCGATGACCATCGCCACCTTGCCGTCCTTCAAGAGGATGGTCGGGGTCATAGACGACAGCGGGGTCTTGAGCGGCGCTATCGCATTGGCCGTGCCGCCGACCACGCCATAGACATTGGGCACCCCGGCCTTGACCGAGAAATCGTCCATCTCATCATTCATCAAGAAGCCCGCGCCCTCGACGACCACGCCGGAACCGAAGCTGCCATTGAGCGTATAGGTGTTGGACACCGCATTGCCCCAACGGTCGACGACCGAAAAATGGGTGGTTTCCAGCTTCTCCAAACCCGGATTGATCTTGCGGGTTTCAGAGGGGGTCAGGGCCTTGACCTCGCCTGCGCGCGCCGCAAGGTAGGCCGGATCAATCAGGGCCTGAACGGGGACCTTCACAAAGTCAGGATCGCCGAGATATTCGGCCCGGTCGGCATAGACCCGCTTTTCGATCTCAGCCAAGAGGTGGATATATTGTGGGCTATTGTGGGCGACGCCGTCAAAGGCCGGGGCCAAAATTGACTTCATCTTCAAGAGTTGGATCAGGGCAATGCCGCCAGAGCTGGGCGGCGGGGCGGTAATCACATCAAACCCATTCCAAGAAGCCCGCACCGGCTCGCGCCAAACGGCCTTATAGCTTGCCAAATCGGCCTTGGTGATGATCCCCTTGACTGGCCCGCGTCCCATCTGGGCGACGATCAGATCGGCAGTCCGGCCCTCATAAAAACCCTTATCGCCCTGCGCGGTGATGCGTTGCAGCGTGGCGGCTAGGTGCGGCTGCTTGAAGGTCGCCCCCGCATTCATCCCCGCATAATAGGCGGCGAAATTGGTCTTTCCGGCATAGTTTG
>CAISGS010000441.1 GCA_903884915.1 uncultured Caulobacteraceae bacterium
AGACGGGTCGCAGCGGCAGGAGCCTCATCGGCGAGAGGCTGACCGGCAAGGGCGGCGAGGGCCAGAGCCGCGGCAGCCTCGCCATGGGCGGCGGCATCGACAGTGCTGAGACCGGCGCAATCTCCGGCCACGAGGACATTGGCCAGACCCGTGCTGACCAAGCCAGTGCGCTGGGGCACGTGACCGCCAAGGTCGGTGCGGACCGACAGCTTGCCGCCCAGAACATTGAACAGCTCGATGGCCGGGACCAGACCGATGGCCTGACAGATTGTGTCGCAGGTGAAGGTACGGCTATCGCCCCCCGCCACCGGCACCACCGTCGCGCGCTCGACACCGTCGGCGCCGCCGCTGGCCGAGACGATGACATGGCCGGTCAAGATCTCGATCCCGTAGCTACGGACCTTGGCCGCGAGAGCCGCATCGCCCTGAACCTGATCGCGCACCTCGATCAGGGCCGCGACCTTGAGCCCAGCCTCGACCACCATCAGGGCGGTATTGAGGGCGAGATCGCCCGAACCCAAGATCAGGACTTCGTTTCCGGCAAAGGCGTCATAGCGGTGCATCAAGGCATGGAGGCCATTGGCGCCCATGACACCCGGCTGGTCCCAGCCTTGGAAGGAGAGGCTCAAATCCCGCGAACCGGTCGCGAGGATCAGTTGCCTATAGGCCACCATCCAAGAGCGCTCTTCGTCGGCAAGGCCAACAGCCGCTTCGGGCATGGCGGCGATGCCGGGGCCATTCTGGAAGGCGCCCCAAGCATAGACGCCCAGAGCCACCTCGACACCGGCCTCAAAGGCGGCTTCGAGCAGCGGATCAGAGGCGAAGATTTGCTCGATCATGCGGGCCTTATTGTCGACGGCGCGGGTCATGCGGCCACCAAAATAGAGCGGCGTGTCCAAGCCCATCAGCGAAGCCGACACAGGGTTCTCATCGACCAGCAGGACGCTGGCCCCGCCCTTGGCTGCTGCGATGGCGGCCGCGACGCCGGAAGGGCCCGCGCCGATCACCACGACATCGGCCTTCTGAGACGCCGAGGGGAAGCGGTTTGTGATCGAATAGCGATCGACGAGTTTGGCGTCGGTCATACGGCCTCCAGAGCCTGAGAAAGATCTGCGATCAGATCATCAATATGTTCAAGGCCCACCGAAATACGGATGGTGCCATCATCAATCCCCACCTCTTCGCGCTGGGCTTGGGGCACAGCATAGTGGGTGGTGGTCGCCGAATGGCAGATCAGGGTCTCGGCCCCGCCAAGGCTGACGGCCATCTTGGCCAGCCGCACCCGATCAAGCATCCGGAACGCCTCAGCCTCGCCGCCCTTGATCTTGAACGAGAAGGTCGAGCCAGCACCCTTGCACTGACGCTCATAGACGGCGCGGGCGGGCGAGCCTTGGGGCAGGAAACCTAGGTAGGTGACGGCGCGGACCTTGGGATGGTCGGCCAAGAACCGGGCAATGGCGGCGGCATTGGAACAGGACCGCTCGGTACGCAGGGACAGGGTCTCCAGCGAGCGCAGCATCAGCCAGCTTGTATGGGGATCAAGATGACAGCCAAAGGTCGTGCGCCGCTGTTTCAGACGTCGCACCAAGGCTGCATCGCCGCTAACCGACCCGGCCAGCAGATCGCTATGGCCGCCGCAATATTTGGTCAGGGACGTCATGGTCAGGTCGGCGC
>CAISGS010000442.1 GCA_903884915.1 uncultured Caulobacteraceae bacterium
CACGTAGAAGAAGCCGGTATCCGCAGTGGAGTTCATGCGGATCTTGATTGAAGCCGGTTTAGCCATGGTCGAATCCTTCGGGGGTTCGCCGCACACGCTGCGAACCGGGAAATTCAAGAGGGGCGGACAATACCCTTCGATCAGGCAATGTCAACGCTATGAAGCAGATTAACGCAATCCCGTGCGTTTTGCGCCGCCATTGCGATAGGTGAACAGAAAGGCGGGCTCGCCAGCCGTCGGAATTTGGACGTGGCGCACGACCGCTTCGGTAATGTCAAACATCGGCAGTTTCAGCGCCTCGGCCAACGGGCGATAGGCCAGATCGGCCAGTTCGGGCGTGGCCTCCATCTTGCCTTCGGTCAGGGCCGCGTCGGCCTGAAAGAAGCGGGCGTGAAAGCGGATCGGGCTTTCGGTCGGCGTAATAGCCCGCGCAATCAAGGTCAGGTGCGAAAAGTCCGCCCCCGCGCCCGAGGCCAGCGGCAGGATCAACCCGGTCTCTTCCTCGGTCTCGCGCAGGGCCGCTGCGGCCAAAGCGTGGGCCAGGCGCCGGGACGCGGCGGTTAGGCGGATGCAGGCCTCTGACAGGGGCACTGCGGGACGCACAGCGCGGTCGGCCTCGTCCAGCTTGCCGCCCGGAAAGACGAACACATCCGGCGCAAAGGCCGACTTGCGCGGTCTGCGCCCCATCAGCACCTCTGGCCCATCCGATCCATGCCGGATCAGCACCAGACTGGCGGCATGGCGCGGCGTGGCGGGCTTGGCTTTAACCGGTCCGCTCATAGATAGCTCAGGTGACGCGAGCCGCGCAGGAAGCGGACAAAGGGAGCCGGGCGGTGAGGGTCCTCAAGGCGCAAGGCCAATTCATGCATGACGAACCGCGTGATGTTGGGCAGGTCCAGCGCTAAGGCCTCGTCTAGATCGACCCAAGCGATCTCGTCCAGCTCGCCGCAGTCGGGCGCGCGATCGAGGCTGATCAGGTGCTCGGCCTCGGCCATAAAGAACCGGGCGTCAAAACGCTTGGGGCGATAGGCCGGGGTGATGGCGCGGGCGATGAAGTCCAGCGCCCCTAGATTGGCCTCGGCCCCTAAGGCCATGAAATCGCGCCAAGGACCGGCACCGGGGCGCACGGGCGCGGGCTTGGCCAACAAGAGCCCGACCTCTTCAAAGGTCTCGCGCACAGCCGCAAGCGCCAAAGCGCGGGCACGGGCAGGCGGGGCGGTCTGTTCCACCCTTGCGGCGACCTCTGGGCGAAGATCGTCGCAATATGGGGCGCGAAAGTCGCTGCGGTCGATCCGGCCGCCGGGGAACACCCATTTGCCGGGCATGAAGTTGTGGCCCTTGTTGCGCCGCCCCATCAAGAGGCGCGGCTTTTCAGCGTCGCGCCGCACGATGATCAAGGTGGCCGCATCCTTGGGCCGCACGACCTTTTGGTCTTCGGTGCGCATGGCTCCGTCAGAGCGCGGGTCGTAGTTGGGGTCGAGTTTCGGTTCGGTCATGACCCTAGTTTAGGACGACTTTAGCGAAGGGGAAGTCTGACCTTAGGGAAACCTTGCCAGCCCTTGACCCTGCAACCGCAAGGCTCCATCGTCCGTCATCAGATTTTTAGGGGAAAGATCATGCGAATCCTTACCGCAGCCGCCGTTGCCGCGCTCAGCCTCACCGCCAATTCGGCCCTCGCCGCAGGGGCAGCGACCTCATCAGCCGCCATCTTTGCCGCCGCCCATGCGATCCAGCCCAAGGTCGTGGCTTGGCGCCGCGACCTTCACGAACATCCAGAGCTGGGCAATCGCGAGTTCCGCACCTCGGCCCTCGTCGCTGCCGAACTGACCCGTCTGGGCTTTGAGGTCCGCACCAAGGTCGCCACCACCGGGATCGTGGCCGTGCTCAAGGGTGGCAAGCCAGGCGGCGTTGTGGCCCTGCGCGCCGATATGGATGGCTTGCCGGTCTATGAGAAGACTGGCCTGCCCTTCGCCTCCAAGGTCACATCCGAATATGAGGGCCAGACGGTCGGGGTCATGCATGCCTGCGGTCACGACACCCATGTCGCCATGCTGCTCGGTGCCGCGACGGTCCTGTCCAATATGCGCGCAAACATCCCCGGCACGGTCGTCCTGATCTTCCAGCCCGCCGAAGAGGGCCTGCCTCTGGGCGAGGTTGGCGGTGCCAAGCAGATGGTGATCGAGGGGGCGCTGGAAAATCCTGCCCCATCGGCCATTTTCGGTATCCATATTGGCCCCGGCGACCTGGGCAAGCTGAACTACCGGGCCGGGGGCTTCTATGCCGCCTCTGACCGATTTGACATTGCCCTCAAGGGTCGCCAGACCCACGGCGCGCGCCCTTGGGACGGCATTGATGTGGTCTCGCTCGGCGCCTCGATCGTCACAGCCTTCAACCAGATCGCAGCCCGCCAGATCAATGTCACCTCGTCGCCGACTGTTCTGACCGTCGCCACCATCCACGGCGGCGTGCGCAACAACATCATCCCCGAAGAGCTGAAGATGTCGGGCACCATGCGCACCTTCACCGACGAGCGCCGCACCGACGTCATTGCCCGCATGGAAAGGACCGTCCAGAACCTGGCCGAGAGCTACGGTGCCAACGCCACCTTGACCATGAACAGCCCTTCATATCCCGTAACCTATAATGACCCGGATCTGGCGAAGGCCATGTTGCCGACCCTGACCAAGGCCGCAGGCGGGGCCAAGAATGTCGAGTCCGAAGGTGATCTGGTCACCGGCTCAGAGGACTTCTCCTTCTATGCCCGCAAGATCCCCGGCGTCTTCTACCAACTGGGCGGCCGCAAACCCTCGGTCGAGGCCAAAACCGCCCCGGCTAACCACTCGCCCTATTTCGACATAGACGAAAGCGTCCTTGAAGTGGGCGTCCGCACCCACGTGCTGCTGGCCCTGGACTATCTGGCCAGCCGCAAGGGGAAGTAGGGGGGCGTTCTTGTTAAAGCCCTTTCCCCCCTTGAGGGGGAGAGGGTGGGGAGAGGGGGGTGTTCATCCACTCAACTGACCGCCGTGTTGGAGAAAGCAAGGGTCAGTGGGCCGCTCACGACCTGAGTGAACGGGTCTGGGTCCCCGCCTTCATCTTTTCTGGGGTTTCCTTAATATTTGTATTTCCATCAATCGTTAAAGTATCTACATTTTGAAATTCTGTTTGTATCATTTTTTCATGATATCCGTGGCAACGTTTTAGATATCCTAGAG
>CAISGS010000443.1 GCA_903884915.1 uncultured Caulobacteraceae bacterium
CTCAGCCTGGGCCGTGCCCTCGAGACGTTCGACGATCCACTTCAGGACGCGGCTATTTTCGCCATAGCCGGGCCAGACAAACTTGCCGCCCTCATCCTTGCGGAACCAGTTGACGAAATAGATGCGTGGCAGCTTGGCTACATCGGCCTTTTTGCCGACTGAGAGCCAATGGTTGAAATAGTCACCCATATTATAGCCACAGAAGGGCAGCATGGCGAAGGGATCGCGGCGCAGCTCACCGACCTTATTTTCTGCCGCAGCCGTGCCTTCAGAGGCGACGTTCGAGGCCAAAAACACCCCATGCTGCCAGTTGAAGGCTTCGGTCACCAAGGGCACTGCCGAGGCCCGGCGTCCGCCAAACAGAATGGCGGAGATTGGAACGCCCTTGGGGTCTTCCCATTCCGATGCGACGGTTGGACATTGGCCCGCCGGGGCGGCGAAACGCGCATTGGGATGGGCCGCAGGCTCGCCCAATGCAGGCGACCAAGCGCGGCCCTTCCAGTCGGTCAAGCCCTCAGGCGGGGTGTCGGTTAGGCCTTCCCACCAGACATCACCATCAGCCGTCGTCGCGACATTGGTGAAGATGGTGTTGGCGTGAAGGGTCTCGATAGCATTGCGATTGGTGTGCTTGCCGGTGCCCGGAGCCACGCCAAAGAAGCCTGCCTCTGGATTGATGGCATAGAGCCGTCCGTCGTCGCCAAAGCGCATCCAGCTAATATCATCACCAATGGTCTCTGCCTTCCAGCCGGGAATGGTGGGCTGCAACATGGCCAGATTGGTCTTGCCGCAGGCGCTGGGGAAGGCTGCCGTCACATAATGGACCGCGCCTTGCGGCGAGGTCAGCTTGAGGATCAGCATATGCTCGGCCAACCAGCCCTCGTCGCGGGCCATGACCGAGGCGATACGCAGGGCGTAGCACTTCTTACCCAGCAAGGCATTGCCGCCATAGCCGGACCCATAGGACCAGATCTCGCGGGTTTCGGGATAGTGGACGATATATTTGTCGTCATTGCAGGGCCACGCCACATCGGCCTGACCCTCAGTCAAGGGGGCTCCGAGGCTGTGGACCGCAGGCACAAAGAACCCATCCTCGCCAATGGCTTCGAGCGCGGCTGTGCCCATCCGGGTCATGACGCGCATGGAAACGGCGACATAGGCGCTATCGGTAATCTCAACGCCCAGAGCACTGATGCGCGAGCCGATCGGACCCATGCTGAAGGGCACGACATAGAGGGTGCGACCCTTCATGCAGCCTGCAAACAGGCCCTGAAGCTTGGCGCGCATCTGGTCCGGGGCCATCCAATTGTTGGTCGGCCCAGCGTCGATCTCATTTTCCGAACAGATGAAGGTGCGGCTTTCCACCCGGGCCACATCGCGAGGGTCGGAATTGGCGGCAAAAGAGTTGGGCCTCTTGGCCGGATCGAGACGCACCATCGTGCCCGAAGCGACTAACTCCGAGGTCAACTGCTCCCACTCGGCATCAGAGCCATCGCACCAATGGACCCGATCGGGGGTCGTCAAGGCCGCGATCTCACGGACCCAGGCGACCAGTTTGGCATGTTTGGTTGGCGCAGGATCAAGTCCGGGAACAGAAGAGGCATTCGTCACAGGGTCGTCTCCAAAATTCGATCCGACTACGCCCTGCTAAACTGGCAGTAATCGATAACAAATATAACAAAATCAAACGGCTAAAAGCGCCGCCCGATCCGCCACTGGTCCCAATCACTTCGACGATCTACGCCATCATCGAACCCGGTGAACTGCTGGTGTCAGCCCAAAGGGGTGTGCAAGGGTTGAGCCAAAGAGGTCACGTTAAAAATCCGTTTAGAAGATCAAGACCGCCGGGGCAAACCCCCCAAGGGCGAGTCTGGCAATGATTACGCTGTCATCGCAAAAAATGCGGCGCTCGGACAGTTCGGCGCGACGCCAATGCAACGCTGAGAGCGCGTGGGGCCGAATCAGCCATCCTCGTCTTGCACCCAAGGCAATTGAAGCGTATCGCTCCGGCCTCTCTTTAAGAGACAGAGGAGTAATGCGATGGGGTACCGTGTGGCCGTCGTCGGCGCCACCGGCAATGTGGGCCGAGAAATGATGAACGTCCTTGAGGAACTGGAGTTCCCCATTGATGAAATCCATGCCGTGGCATCACGAAAATCCGTCGGTATGGAGGTCTCCTACGCCGAGCGCACCCTAAAGTGCGTGGCCTTGGACAGCTTCGATTTCTCGACCGTGGACATTGTTTTGATGTCCGCTGGCGGCGCCGTGTCCAAGGAATGGTCTGAAAAGATCGGCGCGGCTGGCCCCGTGGTCATCGACAATTCGTCGGCCTGGCGCATGCACCCAGACGTTCCCCTGATCGTGCCCGAGGTCAATCCCGACGCCGTCGAGGGCTTCCGCAAGAAGAACATTATCGCCAACCCGAACTGCTCGACCATACAACTGGTCGTAGCCCTCAAGCCTTTGCACGATGAGGTTCGGATCAAGCGGGTTGTGGTCTCCACCTACCAGTCCGTCTCTGGCGCGGGCAAGGAAGGCATGGACGAGCTGTGGAACCAGACCAAGGGCGTCTTCGTCCTCGGCGCGCCGCCACCGAAGAAGTTCTCCAAGCAGATCGCCTTCAACGTCATTCCGCACATCGACGACTTCTTGGACGACGGTACGACCAAGGAAGAGTGGAAGATGATGGTTGAGACCCAGAAGATTCTGGACCCGATGATCAAGCTCACCGCCACCTGCGTGCGGGTCCCGGTCTTTGTTGGCCATTCTGAATCGGTCAATATCGAGTTTGAAACCGCTATGGACGAGGACGAGGCCCGCGAGATCCTGCGCGAAGCCCCCGGCGTTGTGGTCTTGGATCGCCGCGAAGCCGGCGGCTACATCACCCCCGTCGAATCGGTCGGTGAGCATGCGGTCTATGTGAGCCGCATCCGCAAGGACCCCACCATCAAGAACGGTCTGAACCTGTGGTGCGTGTCTGACAATCTGCGCAAGGGCGCGGCCCTCAATGCCGTTCAGATCGCACAGCTTCTCGACCGTCGAGGTCTGCTGGAGCGTTCAGGCTCGTGAGTTCAGAGGCCGCAGCCAAGGAACAGCGCGCTGCGGTCGCTGCGGCCATCTCTTGCTATCTGATGTGGGGGCTGATGCCCCTGATGTTCCAAGCCATGGGCCGCAGCGGCATTTCCCCTTGGGAGATCACCGGTCACCGCGCCCTCTGGTCCGTGTTCTGGGCTGGCGGTCTGGTGCTGCTCGCGCGGCAAGGCGGCCAGGTCATGACCATCCTGCGCGATGCCAAGCTGATGGGATGGTTGACCCTCTCAGCCCTATTGATCGGGCTGAACTGGCTTTTGTTCCTGATCACGGTCAATAGCGGCCATACGCTGGAGGCCAGCCTCGGCTACTATATCAACCC
>CAISGS010000444.1 GCA_903884915.1 uncultured Caulobacteraceae bacterium
AAAGGAAACAGGCGTCAGAACCGCCGGCTTGACCGCCACGACAGGCGCAATGGCCGTGACCGCAGTGGAAGACACAATATCGACGACATAACGATAGGCGGTTGAACCCTCGCTCGGAGGCAGCAAGAACCGGCGCTTAACGCTCGCGGGTCCCGCAAGATCGAGGCGAAGCCGCGCGGCACCGCCCGCCTGATCCATCATCCAACCCTTGACCAACCCTTGGCCAGAACCTTGTAAATCCCCCGCCACCTGAAGATCGGCAAGGGTCAATATAATCCGTTGATCCGCATCAGGGCTGGTTTCCAAGCGCCCGACCGTGGCCTTGTCCAATTCGATAACAATGCGGGTTTCGGCCTGAGTGCCGCCGAAACGAACCTTTGTCACACTCGGCCCGGCCGCCGCCGCGTTGTGAGACAGAGCCGCCGCAACGAGGCAAAGGCCCGCTGCTCCCGCGAGCGTCCAACGCCCACCGGGTACCTGTGCTAGCTTTGCCAAACGATCAAACATGCAAGACCCTAGATAGCCCCAACTAGATTTAAGGGCCGCTAACGGAGGCAAACCTTATCACCCCAAGTCCGTAGACAAATGGTTAAGCACATGACTTCTCCGCAGAAAGCTTTCTTTTTTCTGGAAATGCTGCAAAATGGTCCTCACGTTTCGGTCGCCCTGCCCTGCATGGCGCGATCGGCGTGTCCCGAGTTTACGCTCAGCCCCTATCGGCGGCACTAACTCATTCTCCGATCCGCGCCCAACGGCGCGTCAAGGAACCAAAAACCTCATGGGCAGCGTCGCAAACGCCCCTTACTGGCCCGAGCCCCTCTCATCCGCCCTTCGGGGTGGCGGGGCTCCCTGTGTCGCCTCTTCTGGCGACAAGGCTCGTGGTGCGCGCGCCCCCCTTCAAATCCGGCCCCGGGACCCAAGGTCCTGCGCGCGCCGTGGAGATAATTTAAATGTCGAAGAAAATGTTAATCGACGCCGCCCACGCCGAAGAGACGCGGGTGGTGGTTGTAGATGGTTCACGAATTGAAGAATTTGATTTTGAGAGCCGATCTAAAAAGCAACTCCGCGGAAATATCTATCTAGCCAAGGTCACTCGGGTCGAACCGAGCCTTCAGGCTGCGTTCGTGGAATATGGCGGCAATCGCCATGGCTTCTTGGCCTTCAACGAAATCCATCCGGACTATTACCAGATTCCGATGGCCGATCGTGAAGCGCTGATGCGCGACATGATGGAGGATGATGACGAGCCTCATCATACCCCGGCCCACAGCGACTCCGAAGATGGTGACCACGACAGTGATCACGGCGACCATGACGAAGGCGATGTCATGGAAGAAGAGGTTGCGCGCCGCCGTCGCCGCCTGATGCGCAAATACAAGATCCAAGAGGTGATCAAGCGTCGGCAGATCATGCTGATCCAGGTCGTCAAGGAAGAGCGCGGCAATAAGGGCGCGGCCCTCACCACCTATCTGTCGCTCGCTGGTCGTTACGGCGTCTTGATGCCAAACACCGCACGCGGCGGCGGCATTAGCCGCAAGATCACGACCGTCACCGACCGTAAGCGCCTAAAGTCCGTGGTTCAGAGCTTGGATGTGCCCCAAGGCATGGGCCTGATCGTCCGCACAGCCGGTGCCAAGCGCACCAAGGCCGAGATCAAGCGCGACTATGAATATCTGCTGCGCCTGTGGGAAAATATCCGCGATGTGACCCTGCACTCCATCGCGCCAGCCCTGATCTATGAAGAAGAGGATCTGGTCAAACGCGCCATTCGCGACATGTACGACAAGGAGCTTGAGGGCATCTGGGTCGAGGGCGAAGCGGGCTACCGCGAGGCCAAAGAGTTCATGCGGATGCTGATGCCGTCGCAGGCCAAGAAGGTCATGCCGTACCGCGAAGCCACGCCACTGTTCGTCAAACACAAGGTCGAGGACCAACTGGCGGCCATCTATACGCCCGTCGTTCCCCTAAAGTCTGGCGGCTATCTGGTCATCAACCAGACCGAAGCTCTGGTGGCTGTGGACGTCAATTCCGGCAAGTCGACCCGCGAGCGCAATATCGAGGCGACGGCCCTCAAGACCAATATGGAAGCGGCCGAAGAGGCGGCGCGTCAGCTGCGTCTGCGCGACCTTGCCGGTCTGGTGGTCATCGACTTCATCGATATGGACGAGTCCAAGAACAATCGGGCCGTCGAAAAGAAGCTGAAAGATTGCCTCAAGGACGACCGCGCCCGCATTCAGATGGGCAAGATCTCCTCGTTCGGTCTGATGGAAATTTCTCGCCAGCGTCGCCGGTCCGGCGTGCTGGAAGGCACCACCCACATCTGCGAACATTGCGCCGGTGTCGGGCGCGTCCGTTCGGTCGAGTCCAGTGCCCTTGCCGCCCTGCGCAGCATCGAGATGGAAGCGGTCCGCGACGGTGCAGGCTCCATCACCTTGAAGGTCCCGCAATCGGTTGGCCTCTATATCCTCAACGAAAAGCGCGTCTATCTGGAGCGCGTACGTCTGGCCCAAGGTCTGTTCGTCACCATTCAGATCGATGAGGCCCTGTCTCACGCTGAGCACGATATTGAGCGCACCGAGACCCGTGAGTTTGAGCCGCGTCCAGAGGACCTCGCCCTGCTCGGCGGCCCCCTCGCCCTGCCCTTCGATGACAGCGCCGATGATGACATTGTCGATGATGACGAGGAGGAGGACGAAGAGGTCATTTCCTCTGACGATGAGGATGACGAGGACGAAGCCTCAGACGCCCCTGCCCGTTCAGCATCGCGCGGTTCTACCGAGCGCACCGAAGAGGCCGGAGACGACAGTGAAGCCGGTCGTCGTCGTCGTCGCCGTCGTCGTCGTGGACGCCGTGGTGACGAGCCCTCCGATCGCGCTGCCTCGTCCGAAACCGACGCTGAAGGCGAGAGCTCCGAAGGTGACGACGAAGATGCCGCTGAAGGCAGCGAAGCCCGCGAGGGTGAAAGCAGCGAAGCCGAAGCCGCCCGTCGCCGCCGCCGCCGCGGACGTCGTGGTGGCCGCCGGATGCGTGAAGATGTGCGCACCGACGAGCCCTATGGCTGGACCCGCCCCCGGGCTCCGGATGGCGATCCCTACATCTGGTTCGATCCACTTCAGCCGCGTCAACGCCCAGCCCAGTCCGAAGAAATGGCGACGCCGGTGGTCTCAGACCAAGCGTCTGTGCCAGCCCCAACCCCTTCTGATGAGGTTGCGGCCAGCACCGAGGC
>CAISGS010000445.1 GCA_903884915.1 uncultured Caulobacteraceae bacterium
CTGGCGGCAGCAGGCGGCACGCTATGGCTGATCGGCTTTGCATTTGAAACGATCGGCGATTGGCAGCTCACGCGCTTCCGGGCCAATCCGGCCAATGCGGGCAGGGTGCTCGATACCGGGCTGTGGCGCTATACCCGCCATCCCAACTATTTCGGCGATGCCCTGACCTGGTGGGGCCTGTTCCTGATCGCGGCGGAGACCCCCTTGGGCTGGTTCTCGGTGGTTGGACCGATCTATCTGGTCTTTACCCTGACCCGTTGGAGCGGCATGCCGACGGTCGAAAACCGTCTCGGCCGCACGCGTCCAGACTATGCCGACTATAAGCGCCGCACCTCGGCCTTCATTCCTTGGCCCCCCATGCCTGCACAGGTCGACTAGAGATGAGCATGCCAAGGTCTATTGCCGATCGCCTGCGTCTGCCGGCCATCGCCGCCCCGATGTTTCTGGTCTCCGGACTGGATATGGTGTTGGCGGCCTGCAAGGGTGGCATGATTGGGTCGTTTCCGGCCAACAATGCCCGGACGCTCGACATTCTCGATGACTGGATGGGGAAGATCAACGCGACCTTGCCCGCCGATGCGCCGCCTTGGGCCATCAATATCATGGTCCATCGGTCCTATTCGCGCTGGGAAGAAGAGATGGAGTTGGTGCTCAAGCATAAGCCGCCCATCGTCATCACCGCGCTCGGCAGCCCGTCGGCGGTAATCGACGCGGTCCATGCCTACGGCGGACTGGTCTATGCTGACGTCAATTCGGTGAGCTTTGCGCGCAAGGCAGCCGCGACCGGCGTGGATGGCCTGATCCTGATCGGTGCTGGAGCCGGTGGCCATACGGGACAGATTTCAGGCTTTGCCTTTGCGCCCGCCGTGCGGGAGTTCTTTGATGGAACCTTGGTCTTGGGCGGCGCCATTGGGTCTGGCCGCGCGATCCGAGCTGCGCAGATGCTGGGGGCTGACATGGCCTATCTCGGCACGCGCCTGATTGCCTGCACCGAAAGCCTAGCGGTGGCGGGCTATAAGCAGATGCTGATTGAGGCAGGCGCAGAGGACATCGTCCTGTCTGCAGCCCTGACCGGTATCCCGGCCAACTGGCTGAAGGCCAGCCTTCTAGCGGCGGGCTATGATGCCGAAGGGCTAAAGGCGAAGGCCCAGATCGACCTTGGCCGTCCGGAAGATGCCGCCGCGCGCTGGCGCGACGTCTGGTCTGCCGGACAGGGTGTGGGCGAGGTCCACGCCATAGAGCCGCTGTCCCAGATCATTGCCGATCTGGTCCAGGACTACCAAAGGGCTGGGGCTTAGGCCTGACTATTTAGCGACAGGGCGCGAGATCATTTCCTTGATCTCGTCGCTCATCGGCGCGCCGTCCTTCATGGACGAGCTGATGCGGCCGTCGAAATATTCGCGCCATTCGCAGACCAGTCCGCCACGGAACACAAGGCTTCCCGCATAGGGGATGGCGACGTGGTGACCGTCAACGGTCCAGAACTCGTCAACGCCTTCCATGAACAGGCGGTCAGCGGACTCCGCATAGTCAAAGATGCGCCAATTGTTGGTCTTGATGCGAGGGGCCATGACCAGCAGGGCCTTGCGCATCTGGTCCTTGCCTCGGATGGCGGGGGCGAAGCCGCTGGTGTTGCGCCAGATAATGTCATCGGTGACATTGACCAGCACCGCCTCGACATCTTGGTGATGCCAAGCCTTGATGATGGCTTCGAGAACCGGATAGAGGCGAGACATGGGCTTATCCTTTGAAAGGGCGGGGGAGGCGGCAAGACTGCCAGCGGCAAGCCCGGCAGCCACAAGGGTGCGGCGGTCCATAGGGTGGTCTCCTAGGCCGCTGTTGGGCGGTTGATGAGCTCGAGCACCTGTTTGGATAGGGGCTCGCCGGCCTTTTGTTGAGCGAGCACACCGATATCGACATAGTCGCGCCAGCCAATGATCAGGCCGTCGCGGAAGTCGAGAACCCCAGCATAGGGGGTGGCGATACGGTGGCCATCTGTGGATTGATAGTCGTCGACCCCTTCAATGAACAGGGTATCCCCGACCTCGGCATGGGCGAAGATGCGCCACTGGATGCCGTGCATGTCCTGTTGAAAGCGGGTGAGAAGCTTGCGGGCCATGGCCTTGCCCCGGATTGGTGGCATGGCGGCGGCGGCATAGTGCCAGATAATGTCTTCGTGCAGGTGGTCCAGAACGCCCTCGGCGTCCTTGGTCTGCCATGTCTCGATCACCTTGAGCAAAATATCGTAGTGACGTCCCATCGGGTTGGGTCCTAAAG
>CAISGS010000446.1 GCA_903884915.1 uncultured Caulobacteraceae bacterium
GCCAATATCGAGGCCGAACAGGCTTTGCTCGGCGCGCTGCTCTATGACAACGCGGCCTATGAGCGCCTAAGCGACCTTTTGCAGGCCCGGCACTTCTTTGAGCCCTTCCACCAGCGCCTCTTTGCCGCCATCGAAGAACATATCCGCAAGGGCATGTTGGCCGAACCCATCGTGCTGATGGAGCGGTTCAAGCGCGAACCGGCCTTTGAAGAGCTAGGCGGCCTGCGCTATCTGGCCGATCTGGTGGATCGCGCCCCTCCGGCCGCCAATGCGCCCGACTATGCCCGCGTGGTCTATGATCTGGCCCTACGCCGCGACCTGATCCGTATTGGCGGGGACATTGCCGCCGCCGCCAATGATGGCGACCGCACCGCCCGCGACCATATTGAGGCCGCCGAGGCTCAGCTCTATACCTTGGCCGAAACCGGCACGACCTCGACCGGCTTTGTCGACTTTGCCAATGCCCTGCGCGGGGCCGTCGAGATGGCCGCCGAGGCCTATGGCCGTGACGGCGGCTTGGCGGGTGTTTCCACGGGCTTGATGGATCTGGACAAGCAACTGGGCGGCCTGCACCCCTCCGACCTTTTGATCCTCGCCGGTCGCCCCTCAATGGGTAAGACCGCGCTGGCGACCAATATCGCCTTCAACGTGGCCAAGGCCTATGCCTGGGAGCCGCAACCGGATGGCAGTCGCAAGACCGTCAATGGCGGGGTCGTCGCCTTCTTCTCGCTCGAAATGTCCGCCGAACAACTGGCTATGCGTCTGTTGGCCGATGCCTCGGGCGTCTCGTCGGACCGGCTGCGTAAGGGCGAGATTGATGCCTCCGAATTTGGCCGTATCCGTGACGCGGCCATCGAGATCCAAGAGGCCCCGCTGTTTATTGACGCGACCGGTGGCCTGTCGATCTCCAAACTGACCGCCCGCGCGCGCCGTCTAAAGCGTCAGCACGGGCTCGATCTGGTCATTGTCGACTATCTGCAACTGGTCACCGCTGGCGAAGGTTCTCGGGCAGATGGCCGCGTGCAAGAGGTCAGCCAGATCACTATGGGTTTGAAATCGCTGGCCAAGGAGCTTGGCGTTCCGGTCATTGCCCTGTCGCAGCTTTCGCGCCAGGTCGAACAGCGCGAAGATAAGCGCCCGCAACTGTCGGACCTGCGCGAATCCGGCTCGATCGAGCAGGACGCCGACGCCGTGATGTTCGTCTATCGCGAGTCCTACTATCTCAGCCGCTCTGAGCCCCGCACCGGCACGCCAGAACATTTAAGCTGGCAAGAGGAACTGGACCAGATCAACAATTTGGCCGAGGTCATCATCGGCAAACAGCGCCACGGCCCCATCGGCACGGTCAAGCTCAGCTTCAACGCCGATCTGACCAAGTTCGGCAACCTCGCCCGCGACGGCAGATACGAGGTTCGGTAGCCACCCCTCCCCCGTGTTCCCCGCGCAGGCGGGGATCCAGACCCTTTTACACCGCCGGTTCGTTCGGGGTGCATCCTCGTCCTTTGACAGGCTCAGGATGAGGAATGTGGGGCTGGTGGATGAACACCCCCACTCCCAACCCTCTCCCCCTCAAGGGGGGAAAGGGCTTTCCGATAACCGCGTCATTGCGAGCGAAGCGAAGCAACCTAGGGGACTGACACGAACCAGAGTTGATGTTCCCCTGGGTTGCTTCGCTGCGCTCGCACTGACGCGGGTAAAACAAAGCCCTTTCCCCCCTTGAGGGGGAGAGGGTTGGGAGTGGGGGGTA
>CAISGS010000447.1 GCA_903884915.1 uncultured Caulobacteraceae bacterium
AGCAGGTCTTCACCGGTCAGGCCGAGGTGAACCTCGCCATCATCCACCGCCTGAGCGATGTCCGAGGCCGACAAAAGCTGCACCTGCGCGCCCGGAAGTCCAGAAATGGCGGCGCGGTAGCCACGTGCCCCGCCAACCGCCTCGAGCTTAAAGCCACACTCGGCCAGCCAAGCTTCTGCCTGTTCCTTCAGCCGCCCCTTGGAGGGAAAGGCAATGGTCAGGGGATTGGTCGATAGATCATCCATCACGCCGCTCCTGTCGCTGAACCATCAAAGGCCCGCCAAGGCCGGACCATACAGCCCACCGCCCCGACCGAGGGATCAACCCCAGCCCCAAGCCTTGCCAAAAGCGCGTCATAGCGCCCGCCACCGGCCACCGGATGCTCCGCCCCCAGCGCCGCGCTGGTCACCTCGAACAGGACACCATCATAATAGCCAAAGGCGCGGCCAAAGGCGGTCGAGAGGCTCATAAGTTCGGGCGCGATACCGGAGGCCATCAGGCCATCTAACCGCGCCTGCCAAGCCTTGAGGGGAACGTCCACAGAGGCGCCGCCTTCACGGGCCAAGGCGGCGACCTGATCCAAGGCCCGCTGGGGCTGATCGTCGATGGCGAGGAACCGGTGAATAAGATCTGCCTGCGCTGCGCTCAGACGAGGCGCGGAAGCGGCCTCCGCCCGCTGCGACAAGCGATGGACAATCTCGGCGGCGGAGCGGCCGCCAACCGGCTGAATGCCCGCCAAGCCCCAGAACTCTTCCAGCACGGCCGAAGCCTCAGCCTCTGGCAATCCTGCCAAAAGACCCGCCAAGCGATCCCCGGCGCGAGGGGCCTGCTCACCCGCCTGCGCCCGCGCCAATTCGGCTCGAAGGACACGCGGGCGGGTAAAGGCCCGATCAAGACGCGCCGCCAAGGCTTCTGGCAGGGCCATAGCGCCGATAAAGGCGGAAAACAGGGCCACATCGCCCAGACGCATGGACAGGTCTGTGCGCCCGCCCGCAAGGCTTGCCTGCCATGCCACAGCGGCGACCTCGACATCAGCCCCGACAGGATCGCGGACCTCAAAGGCTTCGATCCCGATCTGCAGGAACTCTTCGGCGCGGTCCGTGCCCTTGGGCGCAACCCGAAAGGCCTTGCCCTCATAGACATAACGGCCAGAGGCGGCGCCTGATGCGCCATGGGCTCGCGCCACAGGAATGGTGAAGTCAGGCCGCAAGCAGGCTTCAGCCCCACCCTCGCCCTGCACGATAAATAGCCTTGCCCGCATGGCCTCTCCGGCCAGATCGAGAAGCTGGTTCAGGGGCTGGATAACCGGCGCATCAATCGCCGTGGCCCCGAGCGCTGCAAAGGGCGCGAGGATGGCCGCGAGGGCCTTGGGCGGTACCGTTGGTTCAAGCTGCATGATCAGCCCTCCACAATGCGGCGAATGACACTGACCAGCTCGGCCCGAGGGACAGTGACCTGTCCCGGACGGCCTTCGCGCCATTCCTTGTTATCGGTGACGCCCTGCGCCATCTGACGACCCAGATCCAGATCCTTGACCGTCACGGTTCCGGCGGCGATCTCGTCGCCGCCCATGATGACCACGGCGGGCGACATGCGCCGATCGGCATATTTCATCTGAGCCTTCATGCCCGATGCGCCCAGATAGACCTCTGACGCGATACCAGCGGCGCGAAGCTCTCCCACCACGGAGAAATAGTCACCCAAGGCATTTTGATCAAAGACCAAGACCACCACCGGCCCGCGCGCTTCGCTGGCCTGAGCCTGACCCGCCGCGCGCAAGGCCGCGGCCAGACGCGAGACACCGAAGGAAAAGCCGGTTGCGGGGGTCCGCTCACCGGTAAACCTAGCGACCAGATCATCATAACGGCCACCGCCGCCGATGGAGCCAAAGCGCAGGGTCTCGCCCTTTTCGCCGAGGGTCTCGATGAGAAGTTCAGCCTCAAAAACCGGGCCGGTGTAATATTCTAGGCCGCGCACGATGGAGGGCTCAAAGCTAGCCTGATCCTCGCCAATGCCAAGACTGCGCAGGGCAGCGTCCATGCTGGCCAGTTCGGCAAGGCCCTCGTCGCCCTCCGCCGAGCCGCCAATGACACCGGCAAGACTGTCTAGAACCTGAGAACGGGTGCCGCCGCCAGCAGCGACAAAGGCCAGAACCTGTTCGGCGGCGCGGGCATTGAGACCGGCCCCCTTGGTGAAGGCGCCGGACTCGTCCTTGCGGCCCTCGCCGAGCAGAAGACGCACGCCATCGGGCCCCAAACGGTCGAGTTTATCAACGGCGCGCAGAACGCCAAGCTTTTGGCCCTCGCTCTGGACGCCAGCCGCCGTCAAAAGGCCATTGAGCAGCTTGCGGTTATTGATCTTAAGCACCGCTTGGCCGCGCTTCAGACCGGTCGCCATCAGGCCCTCGACGGCCAAGGCAACGATCTCGGCATCGGCTTCGGGGCGGGCCGAACCGACCGTGTCGGCATCGCACTGGATGAACTCACGGAACCGGCCGGGGCCGGGCTTTTCATTGCGCCACACCGGGCCAAAGGCATAGCGACGGAAAGGTTTGGGCAGGCCTTCACGGTTCTGGGCGACAAACCGCGCCAAGGGGGCGGTCAGGTCATAGCGCAGAGCCATCCACTGCTCGTCATCATCCTGAAGGGCGAACACGCCCTCATTGGGACGGTCGCTATCGGGCAAGAACTTGCCCAGCGCATCGGCATATTCAAAGGCCCCAGTATCGAGCGCTTCAAAGCCATAACGCTCATAGACCTTGGACACGGTCTCAAGAATATGGCGCTCCGCACGCAGGTCACGGGCGCGTTTATCTTGAAAGCCTCGGGGATTGCGGGCTTCGGGGCGGAAGGCGGCTTCTTCGGTCATCTTCCGCGATTACCGGATCAGGGGCCGCGCGGCAAGGTTTCAGGCCAAATTCCCTAAGATCTAAGCCGCGCAATCAGGGCTGTCGTCGAGGGATCATGGGGCAGGGCCGCGCCGCCCTCAAGCTCGCCCAAGATCCGCTTGGCCAGCGACTTGCCAAGCTCGACGCCCCATTGGTCAAAACTATTGACCCCCCAGATCACGCCCTCGACGAAGGTCTTGTGCTCATAGAGCGCGATCAAGGCCCCCAAGGCATGGGGGGTTAGGCGCTCCATCAGGATCAGGCTCGACGGGCGATTGCCCAAAAAGGCCCGCTGCGGGGCGAGGGTCTCGATGGTGGCAGCATCGACGCCAGAAGCGGTCAGTTCGGCGCGAACATCGGCCTCGCTGCGCCCGACCATCAGGGCCTCGGCCTGAGCCAAGACATTGGCCAAGAGCTTGGTATGGGCCCCGACTGGACCCTCCTCATTATGGGCCATGGCGATAAACTCGACCGGCACGACCTCGGTGCCCTGATGGAGCAGTTGGAAATAGGCGTGCTGACCATTGGTGCCCGGCTCGCCAAAGACCAGAGCCGCGCTATCGCGGGTCAGGGGCTGGCCCGTGGCAGTCACGCCCTTGCCGTTGGATTCCATCTCAAGCTGTTGCAGGAACGAGGGTAACAGGCGAAGGCGCTGGGCATAGGGCACCACGGTACGGGCGGCGCGGCCAAAGCCGTTGCGATTGACGATCTGGGCCAGAGCCAGCAGCACCGGGGCGTTGCGCTCGAGCGGGGCGGCGAGGAAATGGGCATCCATCTCGGCGGCCCCGGCCAAGAAGGCTTCGAATGCTTCCCACCCCAAGGCGACGGCGCAGGACAGGCCCACAGCCGACCAGACCGAATAGCGGCCTCCAACCCAATCCCAAAAGGCAAAGACCCGCTCTGGCGCAACCCCGAAGGCCACGCATCTGTCGGGCGCGGCGGAGACGGCGGCGAAATGTGATCCGGCCTTGGCCTCCCCCAAGCTCGCCGCCAACCACTGACGCGCGGCCAAGGCATTGGCCATGGTCTCTTCGGTCGTGAAGGTCTTGGACACGGCAATGATAAGGGTTTGGGCTGGATCAAGTCCCTCGAGCGCGGCGGCTATGTCTGAGCCATCGACATTGGCGACAAAGCGAAGATCAATCTGCGGCGACAGGGGCCGCAAGGCCTCCCAGACCAGCCGTGGCCCAAGATCGGACCCGCCAATGCCAATATGGACGATGGTGGCAAAGGGCAGGCCGGTCGCGCCCCGGACGGTACCAGACCGCACCGCATTGGCAAACTGCGCCATGGCCCCACGCCCTGCCTCGACAGCCGCGGACACAGGCTCACCCTTGGCCTTGAAGGCGGCACCGTCAGGCGCGCGCAGGGCCGTGTGCAGGACCGCCCGCCCCTCAGACAGATTGACCACCTCGCCGCCAAAGAGCCGTGCCCGCGCTTCATCGAGGTCCGCCGCCTTGGCCAGACCGAGCGCGGCCTCGAACAGGGCCTTGCTCCAAGACTGTTTGGACAGGTCTAGAAATAGCCCGGCGGCATCGAGCGTCAGGCGCTGCAGACGATCAGGCTCGGCGGCGAACAGGTCGCTGATCGACTGGCCATCAGCCTTTTGTGCCTCAGCGTCAAAACTGTCCCAAGCGGCGGTCATAGCGGTCATGTCAGGGTCTCTCGTGCCTATAGGCTCTGGTAACCCGTCCGACGCTGAAACCCAACTTAAGATCACGCATGGGGATGCAGCCCCCTCACCCAACTCTCTCCCCCAAGGGGGCGAGGGCTTTTCTCATCGTTCTTAGCCCTCTCCCTGTGGGAGAGGGTTGGGTGAGGGCCTTACTTGTTTTCTTCACCGCGTCATTGCGAGCGCAGCAACTCTAATGCTGCCTGCGCACAAAGCCCCCTACCCCGGCTTCGCCGGTACTTCCTCAAAAGGGGGAAGTGGCGCGTAGCGACGAAGGGGGCCTTGCTTTCTATCTTCCGTTTTCCCCGCGAAGGCGGGGACC
>CAISGS010000448.1 GCA_903884915.1 uncultured Caulobacteraceae bacterium
CGGGCAATGAGTTTGTGGCCATCGCGGCGGCAGGCATGACGACGGACCGCATCGATCTGGAACTGTTCGGGGAAGAGGGCGCGGATGGCCATCCCAGCAAGATTGGGGTGTTCGAACGGGCTCACGGTGGCTCGCTCTATCTCGACGAGATAGCCGACATGCCAAGAGAGACCCAAGGTCGGATCTTGCGCGTACTGGTCGATCAACGGTTCCGGCGCGTTGGCGGCACGACGGATGTCCAGGTCGATGTTCGGGTGATCTCTTCGACCGCGCGAGACCTGCGTGAAGAGATCGCCGCTGGTCGGTTCCGAGAAGATCTGTTCCATCGCTTGAATGTGGTGCCCGTCCGCGTGCCTGGACTGTCAGAGCGGCGGGACGATATTTCCGAACTGGTCGACTATTTCATCTCGGCGATCAGCGAGGCCACGGGCCTTCCTCGCCGGATCTTGGGCGAGGACGCCATCGCAACCCTTCAGGTCCATGCCTGGCCCGGAAATGTTCGCCAACTGCGCAACAATGTTGAGCGCCTCTTGATCCTCGCCAGCGGCGATCCTACCCAACCCATCACAGCCGAGATGCTGCCTTCTGAGGTCGCGACGGCGGGAACGGCAGGCTCCATGGGGGCTGAGCGGATTATTGCCCTGCCGCTGCGCGATGCCCGTGAAGTGTTTGAGCGTGAATATCTCAACGCCCAGATCATGCGCTTTGGCGGCAATATTTCGCGCACGGCAGCCTTCATCGGTATGGAGCGTTCGGCTCTGCACCGCAAACTCAAGTCGCTCGGGGTTGCCCCCCTGCGATCCGGCGAAGACGAGGAAGACTGATGGGACGGGTTGCCTATGTGAACGGCCGGTATCTGGAGCACAGTCAGGCTGTGGTCCATGTCGAGGACCGTGGCTTTCAATTTGCCGATGCCGTCTATGAGGTCTGGGCCGTCTTTGATGGAAAGTTGGCCGATTGCGACGGCCATTTTAACCGGCTCGATCGTAGCCTCTCGGAACTGTCCATAGATCAGCCGATGAGCCGGGCGGCCTTGCGCATGGTCATTGGCGAGACCTTGCGGCGTAATCGCATCAAGGACGGCATGGTCTATCTGCAGATTAGCCGGGGCGTTGCCAAGCGCGACCATGCCTTCCCCGATCCCGCACCCCTGCCGACCGTCGTCTTGACCGCAAAGTCGATCAACTATGACGCCCTAAATGCCAAGGCCGCCAAGGGTGTCAGTGTCATCACCCAGCCTGACATTCGCTGGGGCCGCTGTGACATCAAGACCGTGGGTCTGCTTCCTAATGCCATGGCCAAGACCTTGGCTCATGATGCCGGGGCCGAAGAGGCGTGGCTTGTCGATGAGATGGGTCTGGTGACCGAGGGCGCATCAACCAATGCCTGGATCGTGGATGCCTCCGGAACGCTCCGCACTCGTGACACCCAAGCCAACATCTTGCGCGGCATTACCCGTGCTGCCCTGATCGAGCGATTGAAGGAGCAGGGCATAGCCTTCTCTGAAAAGCCCTTCTCGGTCGAGGAGGCCAAGGGTGCAAAGGAGGCATTTTTGACAGCGGCGTCAGCTTTTGTGCTTCCGATCGTGC
>CAISGS010000449.1 GCA_903884915.1 uncultured Caulobacteraceae bacterium
CCCCACACCCAAGGCCGTCCCCTTTAGGCTATGGATTGCATCGCGCCAGCCTTCACCCGGATCGTGCGGATCCATCACCCGCAACCAAAGCGCCGCCTGTTCCCGAAAAAGATTCAACACCTCTTCCACAACCACCATATCGCCGTCCGCATAGGTCTCGAGATAATCGAAATCTAGCGCTCCCGTTTTTGTTCGTCCGGCCATGGGTGTCCCCCATTTTCCTTACTAAAGTCACATCAAGTCGCTTGCCATCCCAATAGATTAGCGTATGTATCGCGCCCTCGCTTCTGCCCTCACCAAAGGCAGTTCTGGTGCGGGCGCATAGCTCAGTTGGTAGAGCAGCTGACTCTTAATCAGCGGGTCGTAGGTTCGAATCCTACTGCGCCCACCATCCCGTCAAGACAAGCTTCCATGACTGGATGAGAGCGATAAGTCTCAAAAAATCAGAGTTTTAGCTACTTATTTCGCGAAAAGGTTTCCCTGGATAAACAGCGGGGCAATCCTGTTGTCGCCCCGCCGCCGATCCGTGGTCTTGCTTTAGATCCCGACCAACAGGTTCTCAATCCCATAGACCCGCGCTGCGTTGCCCGCATAGAGGGCGCGTTTCTCGTCGGCGGAAGCGCCTGCCGTGATGCGCTTGAAGGCGTTCCAGAGGGTGGCATAGCTCGCGCCCCACTTATCCACAGGGTAGTTGCTTTCAAACATCCCCCGCTCCGGCCCAAAGGCTTCGATGCAGGTCTCGATATAGGGCTTCCACATGGCGGCTAAGGCCTCGGAGCTGACGCCCGCCTCCGGCCCTTGCTCAGGCATGCCGCAGAAGGCCATGGCGAGGCCGCCAAGCTTGACCGTGACATTGGGACATTGGGCGATGGCCCGGATCGAGGTGCGCCAGCGCTCGAAGTTCTCATCGAGCTTGCCCCGATAGTTGGCAATGTTCAGAGGCGTTCCGCAGTGGTCAAGGATGATGCTGGTATCGGGAAAGGCCCGGGCAAGCTTGAGCACATCGTCCAACTGCGGCTCAACCACCCAAGCGTCAAAGGTCAGGCCCATGGGGGCCAGCGCCTTGAAGCCCTTATGGAATTCATCACTGGCCAGCAGGCCTTGCGGCGCATGGAAGGGAGGACCCAGGACATCGGGATTGGCGTCCCAAGCCCCTTGGTGACGAATGCCCTTGAAACGGCCATTGCCCGCCGCGATCAGCGCCTCAAGCACGGGCTTGGCCCCATCGCCCAGCGTCATGTCAGCGTGGCCAATGATGGCCGCTGCCGCACGCAATTCGCCATAGATGCCGCTGGCGCTCTGGGCGGCGACGCCATTGACGAACTCGACCTCACCGACGGGCTGCATCTCCGCAGGCGCATCGGCGCGATAGAAGGCCCCGCATTCCATAAAGATCGTCCCGACCACGCGGTGACCGCTCTGGGCGTCACTGCGCAGCTGGTCGAACGTATAGTAGGGCGTGCGCGCGACGGCGGCGATAAAGGGATGATGCGGCTCTGGAAAGTGGCCGAGCAGTGGGGTCAGGTCCCAGAGGTGATGGTGGGGATCAATGATCGGCAGGTTGGGTTCAAGAATGTCTTCGACCATGGTGTTCCCCAGAATGGATTTGGTTTTGATTGTCGTCAGCTTATGGGGCGCGGCGACTTAGGCAAGGATCAATTGTCGTCCCAAATGACAATGCCACCCCCTCAATCGCGTGAAGGGGTGGCATTGGCCTTGGATCGTCTGTTGGCGCTTAGATCAAGGCTTTTGAGCGACCTTGGCCGCCTTAGCCGCCTCTTCAGCGCGGGCACCGGCCAGAATATGGCTCAGGGCATAGTTCCCCTCGTGACAGGCATATTCATAGACCTCACCTTGTAACGGTGAGAACTCATATTCCCCGCCCCAAGGCTGGGCCCACATGGTTGGGTCGACGATGCTGTAGGTATAGTGCAGCCGCTGGGGTCCAACGCGGGTGAAGCGTTCGACAACCGTCAGGTTCTTCCATGAGCCATAATAGGCTTGGGTCTCTGGGATGTTGGTGGTCTCGACCACCAAGGTGTCGCCTTCGAAACGGCCGATGGAGTCGCCCATCCATGGCCGAAGCCCATCGCTGCGGTGTTTGGCGTTGAGCCGGATCATCCGCACATCATGGACCATCTCGACCAGGATGCTGATCACGGTCGGAGACTGCACGATCATATAGTCGTTATTGTAGAAGCCATTGGCCAGCATCGGCGGGCCCGCATTGCGGCCAAAGCCCATGATACAACGCTCGCCATAAGAACGGTTCTCTGGGTTCTCATAATGATCCCCAGCCTTCCACCAAGGCTCAGGGCCCTTAACGCCTGGGAGATAGGGCGGAACCTGACCGTTCGGCGTGGTCAAGATCGACGAGCGAGGCTGACCATTGACGCGCATGACCCGGCTGCCAGCATCAAGCCAGAAGGCATTATAGCCGCCCACCGCGCCGCCAGCGGCTGCGAACTCAGGCCGGGTGCCTGGAGCGGGCTTATCCCCGCCTGCCGTAGGGGCTGGCGCGTTGGGATCGGTTGGCTGATTGGCATCATCGAGCGCCTTAACGGCACCGCTCTCGATGGCCTTGACCTCTTCCTCGGTCAGGATGGCGCGGGTACCCATGCCACCGCGACGGGTCTCCGGCGTCAGACTGACATTGGACCAGTTGGAGCCCAGATCAGGCTGTCCGAAGGCCAAACGGGGAGCCTTGTAGGCTGCGGGTTCAGCGGCAATGGCACTGACGCCAAAAGCCCCGACCCCGAGGGCGAGGGCTGCAACCGCCCCCATCGCCAAAAACTTGATCCGCATTGGTTTTCTCCGTCTTGGTGTGTCGATTAATCGGTTGATGTCAAAGCTTGCACGGCGGCCTTGTCAGACAGGTCCTGCAAAGCCTTTTCGTGATCGGATCGGCTAACCTTGTAGGTCGAGATGACCGCGACCATGGATAGCCAGAGGAACAGAATAGAAGGGACATAAAGGATCGCCAGACGGGCGGTGACCGCGTCAGAAACCTGACTGGGGTCGGCCCCCTTGGGGAAGTTGGCAAATTGTAACAGGAGGGTCGCAAGGATCAGGCCAAGCCCCGTAACCATCTTTCGCGCAAACCCATCGGCCGCAAAGAACAGCCCTTCAGATCGCTTACCGGTCCGCAACTGGGCCTGCTCGACCAGATCAGCCATCATCGAGGAGGCTAGGATCTGGAAACAGATGATCAGGCCCGTATCAATGGCGGTAAAGCCAAAGACGATCCAAAAGGTCTCTGGCGTCCCATTGGCCGGCATCAGGCCCAGAAGCCGAAGCACGATCGGCAGCGGCGATCCTAAAAAGGCGATCAGGCCGATAATCACCGCCCCCTGCTTCTTGCCAATGGTTCTGGTGGCCAAAGGTGCTGCCAAGAAGCCGATGACCGCGGAACCGAAGACACCCATGGCCAGATAGGCATTTTGAATGGCCGTAAAGCGCCAAAAATAGGTCGAAAAATAGAAGGCAAGGCCTGCCGCAAGGCCCGTCGATACCGCGCCCAAGGTCGCCGCGATGAATAGGGCGGCAAAGGAGCGATTGCCAAGGGTGGCAAAGATCTCGCCGAACAACTCATTGATCGACTTGGATTCGCGCAGAGGCGGTACGGTCAGGTTCGGGATGTGCCGATGGGTTCCAAGCCCTGACACCAGCATCGCAAAGGGGGCCAAGATCGACACCAAGACGCCATAAAAGGCGTAGGCGTCACGGTTGAATTGACCATTGGGCACAGCCGCTGTCGAGAAGGCCGGGAAGATGAGATAGAACATCGACACCGTTAATAGGTTGCCGATCACCCAAGCGAAAAAGTAGCGGAAACTCATCAGACTGCTGCGCTGATCGTAGCTGGTGCTCAGTTCCGGCGCGAGGGCCGATGACGGGATTTGGAACAGGGACCCCGCTGCTCGGATAAGCACGGATAGGCCCAGCAGATAGAAGAACAGCGCCTGCTCAGACCAGCCAATCGGCGGATTCCAAATTAGGAAAAACAGCAGGCCTGTCGGCACCACCGCCGCATAGATGAAGGGATGGCGACGCCCCCAAGGCGAGCGCAGATTGTCTGACCAAAGACCAATGATTGGGTCCAGGCAGGCATCGACCATCATGCCGATGGTCATGGCCAAGCCGACGAGGATCGGGCTGAGGCCAATGACTTGGCCATAGAACATCAACAGGAAATAGTTAAAGGCATTATCCGCCACCCCATTGGCAGCAGCCCCAAACCCATAGGCGAGCTTGGTCCAGAGCGTTGGTGCGGCGGATGGGGTGCCTGTCATATCATTGGGTTCCTGGTCAGAAGGCAGTCAGGCCTGAGAGCCTGATCCACCTTGCTGCCCACCTGATGCTTATGGTGCTTCTGACGCGGCCTTGATCTGACCGAGCATGAGCTTCAAGAAGCCGCGACGTTCCGCAATCTTGGCGTCCCGCGTGGCTGGATCGCCGCCAAAGGTCGGGTCCAACAGCAGCGTATAGATCACCACCGATTTGCCTGGACCGTCAGGCAAGACCTCAACCGTACCGTGATAGAGGTTTGGGGCCATGGGCTGGGCATAGGTGTAGGAGGTCGAGGTCTTGGCGACCAAGATTTCGTTGACCCGGCCAGCGATCAGGCGGTTCGAGCCGACATCCCCGGTGCCTGACGTGATCACGCAGGTGGTCTTCAACATTGGGCCAATATCGCAGTAGCCCCCGGTCTTCTTCCAGACCACCTCAGGCGAGGCAGCGACCTGAGCACGATCGGAGATAACCGCCAGGTTCAGGGGGGTAGCCGCAGGCGTTTCCGCCGCGACGACTTGACCTGCCGCTCCAGAAAGGGCCAGCGCAGCGACGATCGCGCCAAGGCGAGGGGTCGATGGAGCAAAGGACCGAAAAATCATCATTTTTTTCCTTCAAGGAATTGATCTTGTTTTTGTTTTACGTCTTCAGGCCAATCTGGCAGAGGCGCGCCAACAGGCTCGGCACCCGGCTGCAGAGCCGGAACATATTTCGCGTGGCAGGCCTTGCAGGTTTTGTACATCTCCGCACCGGCCACAAACATCCGATCAGAATCTTTGGCTTCCGCGGCGGCCTTGGCCTCGAGCCCATCTTGGGTCAGCTTTTTCGCCAAGCGGATCCATTCTTCATCGCGAACGCGGCCCGGAAGCAGCATAAGGTTGCCGCCCTCGGCGACCTGAACGGCACCATTTTCGGCCGCAAGCCACCCCTCCTCCGTCGTCGGTCTCAGGCTCTTGGTTCCCGCCTCGTCAGTCACCTCTCCGGATGCCCGCCAAAAGGCCCAGGCGCCCGGATCGATCAGGTGAACCATCACCTCCAAGACCGGCAGGCTCGTATCGTAAAGCGAGGGCTTTGGCTTGCCACAAGAGGTCAGTAGCAACACCGCCCCTAACCCCAAGGCCCAAACAGATGCCTGTCTACGCATGCTCATACCCCCGCCCAACTGTCGTCATTTCTTCTCAGAATTGTCAGAGCCATCCTTAGGCGCGCCGGTGCCGCTTGAGCCCATGAACAGCTTTTGGCCATTCTCAAGGGTCAGGTCGCGGCCATTTGCGCGGCACTGGGGCGTGCAGAGGTGATCCTTGCTTTGATAGCCGCGTACGATGATCGTCGTGCCGGGTCGCAGCGAGGCCTTGTTGATGCCAGAGCGGAACAGGGTGTTGGGCGTGCCGCCCTCAACCATCCACTCTTGATCGGGCTTGCCTGGCGTTTGCACCATCAGGTGCACCCAAGCGTGCGGATTGATCCACTCGACCCGCGTGACCTTGCCCCTCAGGAGCACAGGCGCATTGCTGTCAAATTCAGCAGCGAAAGCATGGTGTGCTTCGGCCTGACCGGACATACCAAGGGCGAAAGCAAGGACGACGGATGCGATTTTAAGGCCACGGGTCATGGGCGTTTAGGCTCC
>CAISGS010000450.1 GCA_903884915.1 uncultured Caulobacteraceae bacterium
AGCCTGTCGGTGCTGGTCGCCGCTATTCTGATCGTCATTAAGGGCTTTGCCTGGTGGCAGTCGGGGTCCGTGTCGATGATGGCGTCACTGGCCGATTCCAGCCTCGATCTGGTCGCCTCCTTGGCCACCTTCTTTGCCGTGCGCTATGCCACTGCGCCGCCAGATGCCGAGCACCGGTTTGGCCATGGCAAGGCCGAGGCCTTTGCCAGCCTGTTGCAAGGCGGTCTGGTCTTTGCCTCCGCCGCCCTGATTGGACAGGAAGCCTTTAATCGCCTCGCCCACCCCGAGCCGATCCACCAAGGCGGATGGGCCATGGTGGTGATGGTCGCCTCTATCGTACTGACCCTCGCCCTGATCACCGCCCAGTCACGGGTCTTGAAACAGACCGGTTCGGTGGCCGTGTCCGGCGACCGCGCCCACTATGCAGCGGACTTGGCGTCCAACGCCATTTCCCTGATCGGTATTGCGGCGGCGACCCTGTTTGTTCAGGCCGACGCCGTGGCCGGTCTGGTCATTGCCGCTTGGCTGGTCTGGGGTGCTATCGGCGTCTTTAGCGAGGCCTCGGTGCAGTTGATGGACCGAGAGCTACCCGACGATCAGCGCGCGCGGATTGTGTCTCTGATCACCCAAGGCGGTCAGATCATGGGCGTGCACCAGTTGCGCACCCGCGCCTCGGGCCCCTTTGTCCATATCCAGATGCATGCCGACCTTGACCCCACCCTGTCACTGGCCGAGGCGCACGACGTCATGATCGCGGCGGAAAAGCGGGTCTTGGTCGAGTTTCCCGCCGCCGACATCTTGATCCATCCGGACCCGCGCGGCCTAGCCGAACCCCATGGCGGGGCCTTTGCCGAGACGGCTGCGTCTCATGATGGGCACTTAGAAGCCTAATCGCGGTATACGAGACCTTAACAGATCGGTGTCTTTGTCGGGTGCCGTAGGTTTCAATAGCTTTCCGAATCAGGCCAAACCGATCTTATGAGCGTTGTTCGAACCCTCTATCAGTTTCCTCTCGACCCTGCCTCGCGGCAGGTGCGCTTGGCGCTGGGGGAAAAGCGGCTGCCCTTTACCGATGTGGTTGAGCGCTATTGGGACCGTCGCCCTGAGTTTTTCGCGCTTAATCCCTCGGGCCTGACCCCGGTTCTGGTTGAGGAGGATGGGCCAAAGCGGCTGATCCTCTGCGAGGCCCGCGCCATCCTCGAACATCTGGAAGAACAGCATCCGGAACCGGCCCTGCTGGGCCGCGATCCGGCAGAGCGGGCCGAGGCGCGGCGCCTCCTGCACTGGTTCGACCGCAAGTTTGACTATGAGGTCAATGGCCTCCTTCTGCGTGAAAAGATGGAGAAGCGGCTGCTCGGTATGGGCGCGCCGGATCTGGCCAATCTGCGCGAGGGCCGGGAGTTCTTGAAGGTCCATCTGGCTTATATTGAGGGCCTGCTCCAAGACCGCGACTGGCTGGCGGGCTATCGGCTGTCGCTGGCCGATTTTGCTGCCGCCTCGCACCTATCGGTCATTGACTATTTCGGCGACATTCCTTGGCGCGAATTTCCCGCCGCCAAGACCTGGTACATGAAACTCAAGTCGCGACCCTGTTTTCGGCCCCTCTTAGCCGACCGTTGGCCCGGACTGGTTCCAGCCGGTCACTATGACGATCTCGACTTCTAAACCAGACCCCACCGAGGCCATCCGCGCCGAGGCCCTGCGCCTAGGGTTCGATGTCTGCGGCTTTGCCAGCGCCACCGCGCCTTGGCCTGCCAGCGATCATCTGGCTGAATTTGTCGCAAAGGGTCGCCACGGTCAGATGGACTGGATGGCCGACACCCTAGAGCGCCGATCCCATCCCAACGGCATGTGGCCTGAGGCTCGCTCGGCCATCATGCTGGGGCTGAACTATGGCCCAGACCGCGACCCGCTAGAGGCCTTGGCCGCCAAGAGCACCGGCGCCATCTCGGTCTATGCTCAGGGCGACGACTATCACGACCTGATCAAGAAGCGGCTAAAGGCCTTGGCCCGCTGGATCGTCGCCAACCACGGTGGTGAGCTGAAGGTCTTTGTCGATACGGCTCCCCTGATGGAAAAGCCATTGGCGGCGCGGGCGGGGCTGGGTTGGCAGGGCAAGCACACCAATCTGGTGTCGCGTGCCTTCGGCTCTTGGCTGTTTTTAGGCGCGATCCTAACGGTGCTGGACCTGACAGTGGATGCCGAGGCCACGGACCATTGCGGCTCATGCCAAGCCTGTCTGGACATCTGCCCGACCAAGGCCTTTGTCGGCCCCTATCAACTCGACGCGCGGCGCTGCATCTCCTACCTGACCATCGAACATTCAGGTCCAGTGGACGTGGCCCTGCGTCCTGCCATGGGCAACCGAATCTATGGCTGTGATGACTGTCTGGCCGTCTGTCCGTGGAACAGTTTCGCCAAGGTCGGCGCCGAGATGGCGCTGGCCGCCCGCCCGGCCCTGCAAGGCCCCGCCCTTGCCGATCTGGCCCGGCTGGATGACAGCGCCTTTCGCACCCTCTTCGCCAAGAGCCCGGTCAAGCGCATTGGCCGGGACCGCTTCGTGCGCAATGTCCTCTATGCCATAGGCAATAGCGCTGATGAGGCCTTAGCCGAGGTCGCCCAATCACTCTGCAATGACCCTGACCCCGCCGTTGCCGATGCGGCAAGGTGGGCGGTGGCGCGGCTGGGTTAAGCCACCTCGATCTCCAATAACGCAGCCGCAGGGATGCGCCATTCTTTAGCGAGGGTGCGGATCTGTTCGAGGGTTAGGGCGCGGCGACCGGAAAGGATTTCGGAGGCGCGGGACCGAGAACCGAGCAGGCGGGCCAGATCGGTTTGGGTTCGGTCATTTTGCTCCATGCAAAACTTCAGCACGTCCAGACCGCTCACCTTTGGAATGGCATAGTGCCGGTCTTCATAGGCACTGACCAAGGCGACCAAGGCGTCTAGTTTGTCGGCGTCGGCACTGCCGGGCTCAGCCTGCCACAGGGTGTCGATGTCCCTAAGGGCGGCCGTTAGGTCGTCGTCATTGCGGATGACAGGCTCATCCATGGGTCTCTCCTAGATAGAAGCCTAATCCGGCACACCCTTTTCCAGTTCCTGTAGCCAAACATCAGCCTTGGCGTCCGACGGCATGCGCCAGTCGCCGCGGGGCGAAAGGGAGCCGCCGGAGCTGATCTTG
>CAISGS010000451.1 GCA_903884915.1 uncultured Caulobacteraceae bacterium
CCGTGCTGGGGCGCGTCAATCGGCTCTTGGCTCCGCATGTGCAGGCCATCGCCAGCGCCTTCCCGACGCTCGAAAAGGCTTCCGCAGAGCTGTTGGCCCGTACCCAAGTCGTCGGAAATCCGGTGCGTCCTGAGATCAGCGCCCTATTCGATCAGGCCTATGAGGCCCCGACCGGTGACATTCGGCTGCTGATCACCGGGGGCAGCCAAGGCGCTCGCATCCTATCCGAACTGATCCCAGAGGCCATTGCCCGCCTGCCTGAGGCCCTGCGCTATCGGTTGAAAATCCAACAGCAGACCCGCAAGGAGTCGCTGGAAACGGCGCGTCAGGCCTATGCCGAGGCCTTGGTCGACGCCGAGATTGCCCCCTTCTTTCGCGATATGGCCGGGCGGCTCTCCTTGGCCCATCTGGTCATTGGCCGGGCTGGGGCTTCGACGGTCAGTGAACTGGCGGTGGCGGGGCGTCCTTCGCTGCTGATCCCGCTCAAGATCGCGATGGATGACCATCAGCGCTTTAACGCCAAGCTCCTGACCGATGTTGGCGCGGCGGTCGTGCTGGCAGAGGATGATGCCACGGTCGAGGCTATGGCCAGCCTGCTTGAACGGCTCCTGTCCGATCCGATGGGGCTAACCCGCATGGCCAAGGCCGCCCATTCGGTGGCTATCCCTGACGGTGCCGCGCGCCTTGCTGATCTGGTCGAACAGACGGCGGGAATTTGAGGGCGAAGATAAGCCTCAGCCCCCACTTTGACCTCTGGGGCAAATCAGCTACCCATAGGGCATGAACAGACGTCCCGTACCCTTCGACCTCGGACCCGTGCACTTCATTGGCATTGGGGGCATTGGCATGAGCGGCATTGCCGAGATCATGCTTCGGATTGGCTATGTGGTCCAAGGCTCGGATGCCAAGGCCAGCGCCAACACCGAGCGGCTGCAAAAGCTCGGTGCCAAGATCTTCATTGGCCATGATGCGGCCCATGTGGAGGGCGCCTCGGCGGTGGTCTATTCCACAGCGGTCAAGGGCGATAATCCAGAGATGGTCGCAGGCCGCGCCAAGCGCCTGCCGCTGGTGCGCCGCGCTGAGATGCTGGCCGAGCTAATGCGGCTGCAGTTTTCGGTGGCGGTTGGCGGCACCCACGGCAAGACGACGACGACCTCTATGATCGCGGCCCTGCTCGATGCGGGCGGCATGGATCCGACCGTGGTCAATGGCGGCATCATCAATGCCTATGGCACCAATGCCAAGGTCGGCGAGGGTGACTGGATCGTGGTCGAGGCCGACGAGAGCGACGGCACCTTCCTGAAGCTGAAATCCACCGTCGCGGTGGTGACCAATATCGATCCGGAACATCTGGATCACTATGGTGACTTCGACGCGGTCAAGAAAGCGTTCAAGGACTTTGTCGAGAACATTCCCTTCTATGGCTTTGCCGCTATCTGTTCGGACCATCCAGAGGTTCAGGCCTTGGCCGCCAAGGTCGAGAACCGGCGCTTGGTGACCTATGGCATCAATCCTCAGGCCGAGGTTCGGGCGACCAATGTCACCATGGGTCCTGAGGGCGCGCGCTTTGATGTGCAGTTCTCGCCGCCGGGCGGGGCCGTGACGCGGCTGATCGATCTGCATCTGCCCATGGCTGGCGATCACAATGTCGCCAATGCTCTGGCCGCTATCGCCATTGCCCGCGAGCTGGGCGTCAGTGATGACGCGATCCGTGCAGGCCTGACCGGCTTTGGCGGGGTCAAGCGGCGCTTTACCACCACGGGCGTGGCCAAGGGTGTGCGGATCATCGACGACTATGGTCATCACCCGGTTGAGATCTCATCGGTTCTCAAGGCGGCCCGTGCGGTCAGCTTGGGCAAGGTCGTGGCCGTGGTTCAGCCCCATCGCTACACTCGCCTGCGCGACCTCTTTGCTGATTTCTGCAGCTGCTTTAACGATGCCGACGTGGTCATCGTGGCCGATGTCTATACGGCAGGAGAAAGCCCGATTGAGGGGATCAATCGTGACAGCCTGGTCGAAGGCCTGCGCCGCTATGGCCATCGCCATGCTCTGGCCCTGCCCAGTCCAGCGGACCTGCCCGCCATGATCGCAGCCCAGACCCAGCCCGGTGATCTGGTGGTCCTGCTCGGCGCTGGCGATATTACCAGTTGGGCCTATGCCTTGCCTGCACAGTTGGAGGCGCTGGCTTGAGCCGCTGGCAGGATCACCTGCCCAAGACGCGCGGCAAGCTACTCCTGAACGAGGCCCTTGCGCCCTTTACGTGGCTGCGGGTCGGGGGACCGGCAGACGTGCTGTTCCTGCCTGAGGACGAGGACGATCTGGCAGCATTCCTTAAGGGTCTGGATCCATCCGTGCCGGTCATGGCCATTGGCGTAGGCTCCAACCTGCTGGTCCGCGATGGCGGGGTCGAGGGGGTCGTGATCCGCTTGGGACGCGGCTTCGGCGGCGTTGAGCCGCGCGGCGAGAACCAGATCTATGCGGGCGCAGCCGTACTCGATGCCAATCTGGCCAAGGCGGCGGCGCAAGCAGGCATTGCCGGACTAGAATTCTTTCGCGGTGTTCCGGGGGCCATTGGCGGGGCCTGCATGATGAATGCGGGCTGCTATGGGGCCGAGACCAAGGATGTGCTCGTTGAGGCCTATGCCATCAACCGTTTAGGCGAGCGCGTC
>CAISGS010000452.1 GCA_903884915.1 uncultured Caulobacteraceae bacterium
GCATGACCAACTGGCCACAGGTCGCAAGATCAGAGTTTTGACAGTGGTGGATACATTCTCTCGTTTCTCTCCTGTCGTGGACGCACGGTTCAGTTACAAGGGTGAAGATGTCGTCCAGACACTGGAACGCGCTTGTCGGCAGGTCGGTTATCCAGCGGTTATTCGTGTCGATAACGGAAGTGAATTCATATCACGTGATCTGGATATGTGGGCGTATCACAAGGAGGTGACCCTGGACTTTTCCAGGCCAGGCAAGCCGACGGATAACAGTTACATCGAAAGCTTCAACGGCAAGTTCCGCGGCGAGTGCCTAAACGCCCATTGGTTCATGAGCCTTGACGACGCGCGGATAAAAATGGAGGATTGGCGTAGAGACTATAACGAATTCCGGCCACACAGCGCCATCGGAAACAAAGTACCGATTTCGCTCATGAATGGCTCATCGGCAGACATGCCGACCTGAGCCTTAACCCCGGAAAATTCCAGCTCTGGCTGGCCCAAAGATGGGGAGCACTTCAGTTAACTGAACGCCGATTACCAGCAATGGCGGACATAATGGGTGCGGTATTCGCCCCACATCATATCCCATGTGCGTTCGGCGCGGGTGGTGCAGCGGGGTTCGTAACGCTGGTTGTTGCGCCGGCCGTAATGGTTGCCGCGGTTATCATGCCTTTTCGGGGCCATATGCTGGCGTTCCCTTTGATTATTGCGGCCGTTATCCTCGGCATTGACGGGCTGTGTCATGATGGCTGTTGCCCCGACGAGACCGGCGCATAGCCATAAAGCCAGTATCTTGCCGCTGGCACCTTGGGTGTGTGTGGTGGTCATTTTATCCTCCTGTGTAAGGGGCGCCCTGAAAACGAGGGCCTGAAACTTTGCGCAACACACCTCTGTCTGCCTCAAAGATGGTCAAGTGATGGCGTGACAGGCGGCGCCTGTCTCTGCTATAGAGAGGGCCTCTTTTTGCATCATGTCAGCTGACGGAACCTCCCATGCAACCCTTTACCACCCTGACCGGCGTTGCCGCGCCGATGAAGATCACCAATGTCGACACCGACATGATCATTCCCAAGCAATATCTCAAGACGATTAAGCGCACCGGTCTGGCCGTGGGTTTGTTTGCCGAATTGCGGTTCAACGAGGATGGCAGCGAGAACAAGGATTTCGTTCTCAACCAGCCGGCCTATCGCAATGCGCAGATTCTGGTGGCGGGTGATAATTTCGGGTGCGGCTCCTCGCGTGAACATGCCCCTTGGGCCTTGCTGGATTACGGTATCCGCTGCGTGATTTCGACCAGCTTCGCCGATATTTTCTACAATAACTGCTTCAAGAACGGCATCCTGCCGATCAAGGTCTCGCAGGAAGAGCTCGACCAGCTGATGGAAGAAGCTGGACGCGGTGCCAATGCCACCCTGTCGGTCGATCTCGAAGCGCAGGAAATCCACGGCTCCGATGGCCATGTTGTCCATTTCGACATTGATTCCTTCCGCAAGCATTGCCTGCTGAACGGTCTCGATGACATCGGCCTGACCATGGAAAAAGACAAGTCGATTGATGCCTTTGAAAGCAAGACGGCGCAATCGCGCTCGTGGCTTTGATAACCCCATAATTGCGCGTGAGCGGGGCGGTCCTACCGCCCGTAGTCCGCGTCCAGAATACGGAGAACTCGCATGGCATCGTTTAACCTGTTGCTTCTGCCCGGTGACGGCATCGGCCCCGAAGTGATGACCGAGGTCAAAAAACTGCTCGACTGGATGAATTCGACCGGTCTGGCCAGATTCGAAACCGAAGCCGATCTGGTCGGTGGCGCGGCCTATGACGCGCACAAGGTCTCGATCACCGATCAGGCCGTGAAAATGGCCGGCGAGGCCGATGCGGTGCTGTTCGGCGCGGTCGGTGGCCCGCAATGGGACAGCGTGCCCTATGACGCCCGCCCCGAAGCCGGTCTGCTGCGCCTGCGCAAAGATCTGGAAATGTTTGCCAATCTGCGTCCGGCCATCTGCTATCCCGCTTTGGCCTCGGCCTCCTCGCTCAAGCCCGAGATCGTCGAA
>CAISGS010000453.1 GCA_903884915.1 uncultured Caulobacteraceae bacterium
GCGCTACGTGCTGATGCCGCTGCGGGTTTGATCGCAGCGCCAGCTATGAGCCTAGAGGCGCATGTCGCCCCAAGACGGCCCCTGCGCCGTCTGACGGTTACGGACTTTCGCTCCTATGACCGCGCCAGCCTGTCCTTGGATGGGCGGGCCGTTTATCTCTATGGCCCCAATGGGGCGGGCAAGACCAATCTCCTTGAAGCGGTCTCCCTGCTCGCGCCGGGGCGAGGCCTTCGTCACGCGCCGCTGGTCGAGATCGGGCGGCGCATGCCGGGGGAGGCTGTTGGACGCGCTTGGAGCGTGGCGGCCGTGCTGGATGATCCAGACGAGGGCGGCGACGGTGACTATCGCATCGGCACCGGGCTGGAGAGCCCGGGTTCTGTGCGCCGCACGGTCCGGCTGCAGGGCCAAACCGTGCCACCGGCACGTCTATCCGATCAGATCCGGCTGGTCTGGCTGACCCCGCAGCAGGATAGACTGTTCCTCGAGGGTCCTTCCGATCGGCGCCGGTTCTTTGACCGCTTGGTCCATGCGGTGGAGCCCGGCCATGCTAGTGCTGCCAGCACCTATGAAAAGGCCCTGCGAGAACGGATGCGGCTGCTGACCGAGGCGCGTGATGCCGGACGCGCCGTCGATGGGGCTTGGCTGACCGCCCTAGAGGCGCAGGCGGCGACGAGCGGTGCCGCCCTTTCGATGGCCAGGGCCCGCACGATCGTGGCCCTACAGGCCGAAATTGAAGGCCGCGCGGACCGGCCCTTTCCTCAGGCCGATCTGAGCTTGACCGGCGAGTGGGAACAGATGGCCCTTTCCGGCGCGCCAGAGGCGGATCTGCAGGCCAAATTGGTAAGGGCCCTCGCCGTGGGCCGCGAGCGTGATGCCGGGGCTGGGCGAGCCCTAAGCGGGCCTCACCGGGGGGATTTGGCGGTGCAGCACCGGGAAAAAGACCGTCCGGCTGCGGAATGTTCGACCGGAGAGCAGAAAGCGCTGCTTTTGAACCTTGTTCTGGCCCAAGCCGCAAGACTTTCTCGTGCAGTTTCTGCGCCGAATCCTGTACTGTTGCTCGACGAAGTCGCCGCTCACCTCGATGCTATGAGGCGGGCAGCGCTTTTCGATGAGATCGAGGCGCTTGGCCTGCAAGCCTTTCTAACGGGCACGGACGAGGCGCTGTTTTCTGACCTGAAAGGGCGGGCCCAAGGTGTTCATGTGGATGCCGGGTCCTTGACCATTGCGGAAGACCGATGAGCGAAGAACCAGACATCACCGTTGACGGCCAAAATGCTGAGGCAGATGCCCAGGCAGCGGACTACGGCGCGGCATCCATCAAGGTTCTCAAAGGCTTGGACGCGGTGCGTAAGCGTCCGGGCATGTATATTGGCGACACCGACGACGGCTCGGGCCTGCACCACATGGTCTATGAGGTGGTCGACAATGCCATCGATGAGGCCTTGGGCGGCTATGCCACGCAGGTCGGTGTGACGCTCAATGCCGATGGTTCGGTGACGGTGACCGATGACGGGCGCGGCATTCCCACAGACATTCACGAGGGCGAAGGGGTTTCCGCCGCCGAAGTGATCATGACCCAGCTCCATGCCGGCGGAAAGTTCGATCAGAATTCCTACAAGGTCTCTGGCGGTCTGCACGGGGTTGGTGTCTCGGTGGTTAACGCCCTGTCCGACTATCTGCTGCTCAAGATCTGGCGCGGCGGCAAGACCCACGAGATGCGCTTTGAGCGCGGCGATACGGTCATCCCACTGCGGGTCACGGGCGATGCGCCCAACCGCGATGATGGCAGTTTCCTGACCGGCACCAGCGTCACCTTCTTCCCGTCCCTGACCACCTTTTCGGCCATAATCTTTGATCGCAAGACCCTAGAGCACCGGCTGCGCGAATTGGCGTTCCTCAATTCGGGCGTCTATATCAAGTTCCGCGATCTGCGCGATGCTGAGCCCTATGAAGAGGTCCTGCATTATGACGGCGGCGTCGAGGCCTTTGTGCGCCATCTGGACAAGGCCAAGAGCCCGATCATCAAGACCCCGATCGTGGTTCGTGGTCGCCGTGAGAAGGTCGAGCTGGACCTGTCGCTCTGGTGGAACGATAGCTATCACGAGACCATGTTGTGCTTCACCAACAACATCCCTCAGCGCGACGGCGGCACCCACCTAGCGGCCTTCCGGGCAGCCCTGACGCGGGTCATTGGCAACTATGTTGAAAGCACGGGCCTGGCCAAGCGCGAGAAGGTGACCTTTACCGGTGAAGATGCCCGCGAAGGCTTAACCTGCGTCCTGTCGGTTAAGGTGCCGGACCCGAAATTCTCCAGCCAGACCAAGGATAAGCTGGTCTCCTCCGAAGTGCGGCCCGCCGTCGAGGGACTGGTCGGCGAGGGCATTGCCCAATGGTTTGAAGAACATCCCGCTGAGGCCAAGCTGATCGTCGCCAAGATCGTTGAGGCCGCTTCGGCCCGCGAGGCGGCGCGCAAGGCCCGCGAATTAACAAGACGCAAGTCGGCGCTCGATATTACCTCCTTGCCCGGCAAGCTGGCTGACTGTCAGGAGCGTGATCCCGCCAAGTCTGAAATCTTCATCGTCGAGGGTGACAGCGCGGGTGGCTCGGCCAAGCAGGCGCGCAACCGTGAAAATCAGGCGGTCCTGCCCCTGCGCGGTAAGATCTTAAATGTCGAGCGGGCGCGCTTTGACAAGATGCTGTCCTCTGACCAGATCGGCACCCTGATCACGGCTCTAGGGGCCGGCATTGGCCGCGATGATTTCGATATTGAGAAGATCCGCTACCACAAGATCGTCATCATGACCGACGCCGACGTCGACGGCGCCCACATCCGCACCCTCTTGCTGACCTTCTTCTATCGTCAGATGCCGCAGGTCCTAGAGCGCGGCTATCTCTATATCGCCCAGCCGCCGCTCTATAAGGCCGCCAAGGGCAAGTCCTCGCGCTATCTGAAGGACGATTCGGAGATGGAGGCCTTCCTGATCGACGAGGGTGTCGATGGGGCGGTCTTGGAACTGTCTTCGGGCGAGCGATTGGCGGGTAATGACCTGTTGGCTCTGGTCCAGTCCTCACGCGCGGCCAAGGCCCATATTGAGCGCCTCAGCGGCCGGGCTCCGGCCTTTGCGGTCGAGCAGTCGGCCATTGCCGGTCTCTTTGGTGAAAATCCCGATCCTGTCGCTGCCGCCGCGCGGCTTGATCTCTATGCCGAAGAGGGCGATGGCCGCTGGTCCGGTCAGGCCGGGGACGTCAATGGCTTTGTCTTTAGTCGCATCAAGCGCGGCGTCTCCGAGCGGGTGGTGCTGGACGAGGTGCTCTTGCACGCCGCCGATGCCCGCCGTCTGGCCGAACGGGCTCCGGCCCTGGCGGACAGCTTTGCGGGCACGGGCACCTTCCGGCGCAAGGACAAGTCGACCACCGTGCGCGGGCCGCTGGACCTGATGAATGCTGTCCTCGATGCAGGCCGCAAAGGGCTCTATATCCAGCGCTATAAAGGCCTTGGCGAAATGAACCCCGAACAGCTCTGGGAAACCACGCTGGACAAGGAGGTCCGCACCCTCCTGCAGGTCAAGGTCAACCATGCCGACGATGCCGACGACATGTTCACCCGCCTGATGGGCGACCTGGTCGAACCCCGCCGCGAATTCATCCAAGAGAACGCTCTGGATGCCGAGGTGGATGTTTAAGCCGCGTTCAAGGCTTGGATCGGATTAGATCGACCGCCTGCTGGTGATCGCTCATCCATTGGGCCGTTAAGGGACACCTGATAGAGATCATGTCTTTGATCCGATTGAAATCGGCCATTAGATTTCGTGCGAAAATCGGTTCGTGGTGGGCAATTCTGTTTCTCAATCGTCTAATTTCAAAGAGGTTTTGATAGATTTCAGACCGCAAGATTTGAATTGGCTTGGTGGTTTCCAAGTGCGGAAGTACCTGTCGGAGATAGGGTGACCAGAGGCGGTTATCATGTCGGCTGGTGAACATATTTTGCCAAAAATGGAAATTAAGATCGCTGATTACCTCGCCCACAGTTTGACGATTGTGGCGGGCTGCAATGAGGTCCTTCCTTAGGCTGAACCCCGATTGCGGGTCCGGAAGGCTGCGTTCAAAGCCTTTAGACCATGGCCATTGGTCCCCATATTGCAATTCAAGCGCTTCGGAGATTGCGTTTCGTGTCACCACTTCGCAGATGTGAAGCGGCATTAGTAGGGCGCCGGATAGGAGGGCGTTCCAACTATAGAGATCTTGAGCGGCCTTCGCGCCCGTGCCTGTTGCCAAATCGAAGGTCGCCATTCTGGCTTCAGATAGGCTCTTGCGGACCGCTGCTAAGGTTCGGAAGCTTGACATTTTGCCAGTTTACCCTTAGGAATTCTGGATAGCGCCACGGGTCATTGCTGGGTAAAACCTCCCCCCGAGGACGATAGAGTTGAAAAACCCGCCGGACTGGCGGGTTTTTTGTTAACAGCCTTGGGTTCTTGAGCGCAAGTCTTTGACACTTGAAATTGTATAATGTGCGGCGCCTCACTTCTCTGCGGCCCCGATATCGAAAGACCGTCCATGACCACCCCTGCGCCTGAGGCCAAGCCTTCGCCCTATAATCATCAGACCGTTCTGTGGGTGAAGCACTGGACGGATCGGTTGTTTAGTTTTGCCATTAGCCGTCCGGCGAGCCTGCGGTTTCGGTCGGGTGAGTTCATCATGATCGGGCTGGCGCTAGAGCCCAAGCCGATCCTACGGGCCTATTCCATTGCCAGTCCCGGCTTTGCCGACGAGATCGAGTTCCTGTCGATCAAGGTGCCCGATGGCCCGCTGACCTCGCACCTCTTAAACATCCAGCCCGGCGACGAGGTGCTGATGGGCAAGAAGCCGACCGGAACGCTGGTGCTCGACGCGCTCAAGGGCGGCAAGAGGCTGTTCCTGATCAGTACCGGCACTGGCCTTGCCCCGTTCCTCAGCGTCGCGCGCGATCCAGAAACCTATGAGCGGTTCGAACAGGTGATTGTCGTCCATACGGTGCGCGAAGTGGCCGAGCTGGCCTATCGTGACCTGTTCGAGAAGGATATTTTCGACGATGAGTTGGTTGGCGAGCAGGCCAGAACCCAGCTTGTCTATTACCCCACCGTCACCCGCGAGCCCTTTGAGCGTCAGGGCCGGATCACCGACCGCGCCGCCGGCGGTGAGCTGTTCCGCGATTTACACCTTAATCGGACGACCTTTGATCCCGCCGAAGACCGGGCCATGATCTGTGGCAGCATGGCCATGATCAAGGATGTGGCGGCGATGTTAGAGGCCCATGGCCTGGTCGAGGGTTCCAATGCCGAGCCCGGCGATTTCGTCATCGAACGGGCCTTTGTCGGCTAAGGCCTGCTACTCGGTATCGCGAACCACCTTCAAGACCGCCTCGCCATAGCGGTCTAGCTTGCCTTGGCCGACGCCTCCTGTCTTGGCCAGAGCCGATGAGGTGGTCGGGCGGCCGCTGGCAATATCCAGCAAGGTGCGGTCGTGGAAAATGACATAGGGCGGTACGTGCTGGCGTGCGGCCTCTGACTTTCGCCAGTTGCGCAGGGCCTCGAACAGGGCGCGGTCGTGGATCGGCACCTCCAGCGAGACGCCGCCCATCCTTGACTGGCGGGTCTTGCCCGCGCGCGAGGGGGCCTCTTCGGTCAGCTTGCGCAACATTACTCGCCGCTCGCCGCGATAGACCGCCCGTACGCCCTCGGCATCGCCCAGCCGGATGAGGGGGCGGCCATCATTGGGGTCTTCGGCCAACAGGCCCTCGAACAGAAGCTGATCCATCAGGTCGCGCCAAGCCACGGCGCTGAGGTCCTTGCCAATGCCAAAGGTGGTCATGCTGACCTCGGCGGCATCGGGGTTCTTGGTCTTGCCGAGTAGATGGTCGATGGCCCGGCCCCGGCCATAGCGTCCGCCCAATCGGTGGACCGCTGAAAGGGCCTTTTGCGCGGCTTCTGTCGCGTCCACCCCGACGGGCGGCGACAGGCAAAGATCGCAGACACCGCAGGGCTCGGCCCCGGTCTCACCAAAATAGCGGCGCACGGCGGCGGCGCGGCAGGCCATGCCGTCGAGCATGGCATAGAGCTGGCGCAGCTTTCGGCCCTGCACCTGCTTGACGGCCTCATCGACATCGCGCCCTTGGCTGCGGCGCAGGGCCCAAGCCATGTCGGATGACCCATAGAGGGTGATCCCCTCGGCGGGGTCGCCGTCGCGTCCAGCCCGGCCAATCTCTTGCCAATAGGCCTCGATGGAGGCGGGGGGATCGGCATGGATGACAAAGCGGACGTCTGGCTTATCCACCCCCATGCCAAAGGCGATGGTGGCGACCATGACCGCTTCGTCCTCGTCAAGGAACCGGGTCAGCCGCTCTTCGCGCACCTTGCGGTCGAGGCCTGCATGGTAGGCGAGGGCGGGAATGCCCTGATCACAGAGTTTCTGCGCTAAAAGATCAGTGCCTTCGCGCGACCCGGCATAGACCACGCCCGCCCGGCCACGGCGCTCCTTGACCAGTTCGATGACCCGCTCGTGACCGCGTCCGCGTTTGCGTTCGGCGCTGAGGGCCAGTTCGGGACGGGCGAAACTGTCTACAAATTCGGCCGCATCGGTCAGGTGCAGTTCAGCGCGGATATCGTCTCTGGTCCGCGCATCGGCCGTGGCCGTGACGGCCAGCCTTGGCACGGTCGGGAAGATTTCAGCCAGGCGGCCAAGGGTGCGATATTCGGGCCTAAAATCATGGCCCCATTGGCTCACGCAGTGGGCCTCATCGACGGCGATCAGGGCGATCTGGACTTGGGCCAAGCGATCGAGCATATGGCTCTGCATAAGGCCTTCGGGGGACATATAGAGCAGGTCCAACTCACCGGCCTCGATCTGTCGCCAGATGCGTGAGCGGTCGTCCATCATCGTATCGGAATCGAGCCGCTCTGCCGCCACGCCCGACTGCTGAAGTCCCGCCACCTGATCGGCCATCAGGGCAATGAGCGGTGAGACCACAATGCCAAGGCCGGGCCGGATCATGCTGGGGATCTGATAGCACAGACTCTTGCCGCCGCCGGTGGGCAGCACGGCCAAGGCGCTGCGTCCGGCGAGGGCCTCGGCTATGACGCCGGCCTGCAAACCCCGAAAATCCCCGTGCCCAAAGGTGCGGCGCAGGGTGTCACGGGCTTGATCAAGATGGGATTCGGGGGTCACGAGCAGGGTATGACCTGATCCGGCCAGAACCGTCTAGAGCCCGCCGCCGCTTTCGCCCGGTCTTGGCCTAGACCACCAACATAACCTTGCCGACATGGGCTCCGGCCTCGAGATAGGCATGGGCCTCAGCGGCCTGTTCGAGGGGGAAGGTCTTGTCGACCACCGCCTTGATCTTGCCCGCTTCGATCCACGGCCAGACGGTCGCCTCGACCGCCGCCGTGATGCGGGCCTTTTCGTCGGCGCTGCGCGGGCGAAGGGTCGAGCCGGTGATGATCAGACGCTTTTGCATCACCTTCATGATGTTCAGCTCGACATTGGCCCCCGACAGGGTGGCGATGTGGACGAGCCGTCCGCCGGTGTTCAGGGCCTCGATGTTCTGAGCAAAGAAGGGCCCCGCCACCATGTCCAAGATCACATCAACCCCGCCTGCCGCCTGGGCCACAGCGACGAAATCCTCCGAGGATGAATTGACGGCAATATCTGCGCCAAGGGCGAGGGCTTGAGCGGCCTTTTCGGCGCTCCTTGCCGTGACGATGACCTTAGCGCCCGCCGCTTTGGCCATTTGAATGGCCATGACGCCGATGCCAGAGGTGGCCCCATGGATCATCAGAGTCTCACCAGCCTTAAGGGCGCCATGTTCGAAGACATTGACATAGACGGTCAGGGCCGTTTCGGGCAGGGCTGCGGCCTCAACCGGGCTTAGTCCCTTGGGCACAGGCAGCGCATGGCGACCATCGACCACGCAATATTGTGCATAGCCGCCGCCGCCGAGCAGGGCGGTGACCTGATCGCCGACCTTCCAGCGCTTGGTGCCCTCACCGACGGCGACAACCTCGCCAGAGGCCTCGAGGCCCAGAATGTCGGGCGCGCCGGGAGGCGGCGGATAGAAGCCCATCCGCTGCAAGATGTCCGGGCGATTAACCCCGGCCGAGCGGGTCTTGATGAGGATTTCGCCCGGGCCCGCCTTGGGAGCGGGGCGCTGTTCGGGGACCAGGGCCGAGGCCGGGCCCTTGCCGCCTTCAATCGAAACGGCGATCATAGTGTCGTCCATAATGTCCCCATGGGCTTGCATCGGCGATCTGTTGGGTCACAGATAGACGGGCTTGCGCGCCAAACACAAGGGCGCGACTGTGACTTAGGGAGGATGAGGACATGAATGATGAACCTGCCGAACCCCGCACGGGCCGTGGTCAGATCCTTTCGGCGCTGGGCCGCGAGGACCTTGAGCTCTATAGCGCCGAGGAGCTGAGCGAACGGATCGCCTCGCTTCGGGTGGAGATTTCGCGCATTGAGGCCCAGATGGCCAAGAAGGCCAATGTTCGCTCCTCTGCCGATGCCCTGTTCAGCTTCAAATCCGATGACCCCTCCGCTTAAGGACGGTTTTGGCATATAGGTTGCTTTAAGAGACCCGTCTGCGGCTCTGGGCGGCGAGATTTTGGCAAGACTAGGACGGCGATGAGCGATTTCGGCACAGCGGCAGTCATTGATTGGCGGGCCAGTCAGGTGAAGGACTTCACCCGATCGGAGCTGTTTGCCCGGACCTTTGCTGAGGGTATGGATCTGGTCGAGGAGGCGGCGGCCTATCTGGACGGCGGCGGACGCCACGATTCCAAACTCCTGTCGCGCAATACGGCGCTGGCCTATGCGGGTCAGAGCATGCGCCTGACCACGCGGCTGATGCAGGTGGTCTCTTGGCTGCTGGTGCAGCGCTCCGTGCGGGACGGTGAGATCGCGGCCTCTGACGCCTGCGAAGAGCGCTATCGGCTGGCGCCTGAGCCTGCCGAGCGCGATAGGGGCCCTCTGCCAGACGATTTACCGGCTGGACTGGTGGACCTGTTGGAGCGATCCGAACGGCTCTATGGGCATGTCCTGCATCTGGACCGCCGCATGTATGTCGAGGCCGAGGTTGTTGCCGAGCCCAACCCTGTGCTGAGCCAGTTTCAACGGCTCAATGACGCCTTTGGGCCCAAGACCTAAGGGTCTTGATCAAGGGGTTTTGAAGCCCCTTAATCCTTATCGATCAGAGACTTAACCTCCGTTCGAAATTTCCAAAACCTCTTCCACGGTCCGCAGGCCGGGACGCTGGGCATTGACCAGAACGCCCATATTGCCGGGAAGGTGTTTGTTATCGAGCATCTTTTCGTGGGCATCGGGAATACCGTCCCAGCCGAACACTTCAGACAGGCAAGGATCAATCCGGCGCTCAATGACCAGCCGGTTTGCGGCCGAGGCTTGGGCCAGATTGGCGAAGTGGCTGCCCTGAACGCGCTTTTGGCGCATCCACAGGAAGCGGGCATCCATGGTCAGGTTGAAGCCGGAGGTTCCCGCGCAGATCACGACCATGCCGCCGCGCTTGACGACCAAGACGGACACCGGGATGGTCGCTTCGCCGGGATGTTCGAACACCATGTCGACATCCTTGCCGCCGGTGATCTGCCACAGGGCCTTACCGAACTTGCGGCTCTCTTTCATATAGTCGCCAAATTCCGGTCCATTGACTGTGGGCAGTTGGCCCCAGCAGTTGAAGTCGCTGCGATTGAGGACGGCCTTGGCTCCCATCGACATGACGAACTCACGCTTGTCTTCGGAGGAGACCACGCCGATGGCGTTGGCACCCGAAACGGCACAGAGTTGGGTGGCAAAGACGCCGAGGCCGCCCGAGGCGCCCCAAATTAGGACATTGTCGCCGGGACGGATGATGTGGGGGCGGTGGCCAAACAGCATGCGATAGGCGGTGGCGAGCGTCAGGGTGTAGCAGGCGCTCTCTTCCCAGGTCAGGTGCTTGGGGCGCGGCATCAACTGGCGTGACTGAACCCGTGTGAACTGGGCGAAGCTGCCGTCCGGGGTCTCATAGCCCCAGATGCGCTGAGAGGTCGAGAACATCGGATCGCCGCCGTTGCACTCCTCGTCGTCCCCATCATCCTGGTTACAGTGGATGACCACCTCGTCTCCCGGGCTCCAGCGGCGCACCTTGGCGCCGACGGCCCAGACCACGCCCGAGGCATCAGACCCGGCAATATGATAGGGCTGCTTGTGCCCATCGAGCGGGCTGATCGGCTCGCCGAGGGCGGCCCATACGCCGTTATAGTTCACGCCAGCGGCCATCACGAGGACCAGAACCTCATCCTCGCCAATGGTTGGGGTCTCAACGACCTCGAGCTGCATGGCCTTGTTCGGGCGGCCATGGCGTTCCTTGCGGATCGTCCAGGCATGCATGCGGGCTGGGACATGATAGGCCGGCGGAATCTCGCCGATCTCATAGAGGTCCTTCAAGGCTGGGGCAGTCATAGCAGTGCTGGTCATGGCGCGGTTCCGGTCTTGGCGTGGTCTCGATTGGGGCTGTAACCCCGCAGATCTTAAGGCTGCCCGACAATAGTCAGCCCCTGACCCGCTTGTTTTGGGTGGTTTCAAGCAAGACCTTGCCCCTAGAGGGGCTCTGTCTCAATTGTCCGGTCATTACCGTGGGACAAGCTTGCGAGGCTGGCAAGAGGCTTTTTTGCAACGCAGCACAAGAAATTGTGCGCCGCGGTCGCCTTCCCTCATCAAGACAGTGGATTGCCGCAGCCTCGGTGAATGATAAAGTCCGGACAATTGCTCTGCAGCCCACCGCCTAGGATGATCGAACATGTCCGCCAAGCCGTTCCAACATGCGCCAGACGCCCCGTGGATCATCCGCACCTATGCTGGCCACTCGACGGCGGACAAGTCCAATGCCCTCTACCGCGCCAATCTGGCCAAGGGTCAGACAGGCCTGTCGGTGGCCTTCGATCTGCCGACCCAGACCGGCTATGACCCGGACCATATTCTGGCGCGCGGTGAGGTCGGTAAGGTCGGGGTGCCGGTCAGCCATATGGGCGATATGCGCGCCCTGTTCGATCAGATCCCGCTTGATCAGATGAATACCTCCATGACCATCAATGCGACGGCGGCGTGGCTGTTGTCGCTCTATGTGGGTCTGGCGCAGGAGCAGGGCGTCTCGCCCAAGGCCTTGCAGGGCACGACCCAGAACGATCTGATGAAGGAATATCTGTCGCGCGGGACCTATATCTATCCGCCTGCGCCTTCGATGAGGGTGATCAGCGACATGGTGGCTTGGGCCTATGTTGAGACGCCCAAATGGAACCCGACCAACATCTGTTCCTACCACCTGCAAGAGGCCGGTGCGACGCCCGAGCAGGAACTGGCCTATGCGCTGGCCACCGCCGTCGCGGTGCTGGATGCGGTCAAGGCCGGGGGTCAGGTGCCCGAGGCGGACTTTACCGTCGTGGTCTCGCGCATCAGCTTCTTCGTCAATGCCGGGATCCGGTTTGTGACCGAGCTATGCAAGATGCGCGCCTTTACCGAGCTTTGGGATGAGCTCTTGCAACAGCGCTATGGCATTACCGACGATAAGGCCCGCCGCTTCCGCTATGGCGTTCAGGTCAATTCGCTGGGCCTGACCGAACAGCAGCCGGAAAATAACGTCTACCGCATCCTGATTGAGGCGCTGGCCGTGACCCTGTCCAAGGACGCCCGGTGCCGCGCCTTGCAACTGCCTGCTTGGAACGAGGCCCTTGGCCTGCCGCGACCTTGGGATCAGCAATGGTCCTTGCGCATGCAACAGGTCCTCGCCTTTGAAACCGATCTTTTGGAATATGAGGACCTGTTTGACGGCTCGCATGTCGTCGCGGCCAAGGTCGCGCAACTCAAGACCCAGGCCATTGATGAGCTAGCCAAGATCGACGCCATGGGCGGGGCCGCTGCCGCCATCGACTATATGAAGGGCCAGTTGGTTGCCTCCAACGCGGCGCGGGTGCGCGGGGTCGAGACCGGAGGCATGACGGTCATCGGTGTCAATCGCTACCCTGAAACCGAGGTCTCGCCCCTGTCGGCGGGTGAAGGCTCTATTGAGACGGTTGATCCGCGCCTTGAGGCCGAGGTCATTGGCCGCTTGAAACAGTGGAAGGCCGACCGCAATGGCGCAGCCGTGATATCTGCCCTCGCCGATCTGGACAGTGCTGCAAAGGAGGGCCGAAACCTGATGCCCGCGTCGCTGGCTGCGGCTAAGGCTGGGGTGACGACCGGTGAATGGGCCGATGCCCTGCGCTCGGTCTTTGGGGAATATCGTGGCCCAACCGGCGTGGCGGTGGTGGTCTCGTCGGGCACCGATCCGGATGAGGAAGAGGTTCAAAAGGAAGTGGCACGCGTCAGCGAGGCCCTTGGTGAAACCTTGCGCTTCCTTGTCGGCAAGCCGGGCCTTGATGGTCACTCCAACGGCGCCGAACAGATCGCTACCCGCGCCCGCGCCGTGGGCATGGA
>CAISGS010000454.1 GCA_903884915.1 uncultured Caulobacteraceae bacterium
GTCAAGGGTTTTGGTCTCATCTTCGTTCCTACGTCACTGCGATGAGACCAAAACCCTCCTCTAAGCGAAAGCCCCAAACTGTCTCAAAGGTGCTGACGCCGAACAATGCTTCAAAGCACGGCCTTGTGGGTCTGGCCCGCTCGGCGGCCATCGACCTGGGGGACTCTGGCCTCGCCCAAGACAGTGCAAAGGCTGCGGCCTTCCTCAGTTTGGACGGCACGCACTCTAGCCTGACGAAATCCATGAACCTTTCCGGTGACGAAGAACCTCATTAGGGCTGTTTTTTCAGAACCATTAGAGTGAGACCACCTAACGCCACAGCAGGTCTATTTTCGCCTTTTAAGCATTAGAAGAAATCTCAATCTTCAGTAGCTTGATGAACGGCGGCCGCTTGCCAGCGGCAGGCTCGTGCGCTTAACGATGGTTTGAAGGGCAATGCTTGAATTGACATGCGACACGCCGCTGAGCCGGGTTAGACGCGTCGAGTGGATACGCGCCAAGTCATCGACGTCCTTTGCCACAACCCGCACCAAAAAATCAGAAGATCCGGTCATCAGATAGCATTCCATCACTTCTGGGACGGTTGCGATCTCCTGTTCGAAGGCGACCAGAGCCGCCTCGGACTGTCCGGTCAGACTGATGGTGACAAAGACGGTCAAGGGGAGGCCAACAGCGCGCTGATTGATGACCGCTGCATAACGCTCAATGACGCCCCTCTGCTCGAGCAGTCGCACGCGGCGAAGGCAGGCGCTTTCCGACAGATGGGCATGGCTGGCCAGGTCGGCATTGGTGCTTCGCCCATCGACCTGTAGGGCGGCAAGGAGGATCAAATCTGTAGCGTCGAGTTCGATGGTGGCCATCGCTTGGTGGTTCCTGCTGAAAATGTTTCGTTGACGCAAGATTATGCGAAACAATAGCAGATTTTCCACCAAAATAGACGAAAATCACAAACCGTTCTCAACTATCCTGAGGGTCGCAAATGCCAACAGGAGGTCGCTATGCGGATCGGTGTTCCCAAAGAAATAAAGGTCGAAGAATATCGTGTTGGGATGACCCCGGGGATTGTCAGCCTACTGGTCGCAGACGGCGCAGAGATTGTCGTCGAAACCCAGGCGGGAGACGGTTTAGGCCTATCCGATGCCGACTATGAAGCAGCCGGGGCCAAGATCTTGCCCCATGCTGACGCTGTTTTTGCGGCTGCCGATATGATCGTCAAGGTGAAGGAACCTCAAGCGATCGAGATTGCCCGGCTAGAGCCGCGCCACCTGCTCTTCACCTATCTTCATTTGGCGGCTGACCGGGCGCAGGCTGAGGGACTGATGCGATCGGGCTGCACGGCCATTGCCTATGAGACCGTGACCGATCGGGCTGGTCGTTTGCCCCTACTCGCCCCGATGAGCCAGGTGGCAGGCCGTATGGCGGTTGATGTCGGGGCCCATGCCCTGTTGCGGCCCAATGGCGGACGCGGCCTCCTGCTCGGCGGTGTTCCGGGCGTGGCTCCAGCCAAGGTGGTGATTTTGGGTGGCGGCGTTTCTGGGATCAACGCGGCTCAGATGGCGATCGGTCATCATGCCGATGTCACGCTGTTCGATATTTCTCTAGACTGTCTGGCCCAGATTGACGCCCAGTTTGGCGGTCAGATCAAAACCCGCTTTTCTGAACCGGCCTCTATTTCTGCGGCCGTTGCTGAAGCCGATTTGGTTATTGGTTGTGTCCTGCTGCCAGGCGCGGCGGCCCCGAAGTTGGTCAAGCGTGCGGACCTTGCTCGCATGAAACCCGGCAGCGTTTTGGTCGATGTCGCGATCGATCAGGGTGGCTGTTTTGAGACCAGTCACCCCACCACCCACACCCATCCAACCTTTGTGGTTGACGGGATCATCCACTATTGCGTGGCCAATATGCCCGGTGCCGCACCCTTGACCTCGACCTTTGCCCTCACAGCGGCAACGGCCCCCTATATTCGCGCCTTGGCGACCAAGGGGGTGGACCGCGCTCTGGCTGAGGATCCGGGACTGGCCGCCGGTCTTAATGTGCGGTCTGGGAAGATCACCTATGATGCGGTCGCCCAAGCCTTGGGTCTTTAATCTAAGAGATCCAGACGGGCCGGACGCGGTGCTGGTCAGGGCCACCCGGTTGCCGCAGCTTAGCGGCGGGCTGCCAGAGCCTTCGCCACGACGGGGGCCAGCTTGGCTGTGATCACCTGAACGCCGCGCGCGTTGGGGTGGATACCGTCGGGCTGGTTCAAGTCGCGCTTTTTGGCCACACCCTCGATCAGGTTCGGATAAAGCGGCACGCCATGGATCTTGGCTAGGCTCGAGAAGATGGCGTTGAAATCGCGCGCATATCCCCCGCCAACCTCGCTTGGTGCGGCAATACCCGCCAGCAGGACCGCGATCTTGCGCGCCTTCAACCTCTTGACGATCAGGTCGAGATTGGCCCGCGTCCGTTTGGGATCAAGCCCCTGTAACAGGTCGTTGCCGCCCAGCGCCACGATGGCCAGATCCGTGTCCTTCTGGACGCTGAACTCCACCCGATCTAGCCCACCAGCCGTCGTATCACCACTCACGCCTGCAGCCCGTACCACATTGGGGATACCAATTCGGGTCAGCGCCTCGTGCAACTGGTTGGGAAGTGCCGCCTTGCCCGGCAGGCCGTAGCCGGCCGTAATGGAGTCGCCAAGGATCGTAATGACGACCGGACGGGCGGCAAGCGATGGCCAAGCTACCGCCAAAAATGGCAAGGCTAAAAAGGTTCTGCGGGTGGGTTTTGGCTCGGGCATAACGACCTATATATGGTGGATAAGCCACCACTCAACTGCTGGGGACTTCTTTGGACGATTTACCGCCGCTCCTATTGGATAATGTCGGCCTGACGCTGCCGTCGTCAGCCGGTCCTGTCGAGATTTTGCGCAATCTCAGCCTGACCCTTCACCAGGGCGAGCAGGTGGCGCTGGTGGGTGCTTCGGGGTCGGGAAAGTCGTCACTGATCGCGGTGGCCGCCGGGCTTGAGCAACCGAGCGCTGGACGGGTGGAACTGTTCGGTCAAGATCTCAGCAAGCTGGATGAAGATGGGCGGGCCAAGCTGCGGCGCGGGCGTGTCAGCCTGGTGTTCCAGTCCTTTCATCTGCTGCCCAACATGACGGCCGAAGAAAATGTTGCCGCACCGATGGAGATTGCGCGCAAGGCTGGCGCTATGGAGCAGGCCCGGCTTTGGCTGGACCGCGTGGGCCTGAGCGCTCGGGCGCGCCATTACCCGCATCAGCTGTCTGGCGGCGAGCAGCAACGCGTTGCCCTTGCCCGCGCACTGGCTCCCAGCCCTGCCCTGCTCTTCGCCGACGAGCCGACCGGCAACCTCGACAGCGCCAATGCAAAGTTGGTGGCCGACATGCTGTTCGAACTGGTCGACCAGACCGGCGCGGCGCTGCTGCTGGTCACCCACGACCCCGCCCTTGCGGCGCGTGCCCAACGCGCCGTCACCTTGCGTGATGGCCGTCAGGTCGAGCCCGCATGACACCCTTATGGTTGCGGTTCGCCGCCCGAGAGCTGCGAAGCGGCGTAAAGGGTTTTCGCATTTTCCTGGCCTGCCTCGCGCTGGGCGTCGCCGCTATTGCCGCTGCCAGCTCGACCGCCGAGGCCTTTCGTCGAGGCTTGGCCAGCGAAGCGCGCGACATCCTTGGCGGGGATATCGCGGTCTCAGTAAACCAGCGGCAGCTAACCGCATCAGAGCGTCAGAAGCTGACCGAGCGCGGCCGCGTCACCTTCTCGGTCTCGTCGCCCGCCATGGCCCAAGTGCCGTCCGGTGAGCGGCGTCTTGTGGAGTTTCGAGGCGTCGACAAAGCCTACCCCCTCGCCGGCCAAGTCTTGCTGAAGGGCGAAGTACCCCTCGCTCCGGCCCTAGCATTACGCGACGGCGTCTGGGGCGCGGCGGTTGAACAGGCTCTGCTGGACCATCTAGATCTCAAGGTTGGTGACCCCTTCTTGGTCGGCAATGTGCCCATGCGCGTCACCGCGGTTTTGGAACAGGAACCCGACCGCCTGTCGCGCGGCTTCCAGCTAGGCCCACGGGTCCTGACTGGCCGCGGCGCGCTGGAACAGGGCGGCATGCTTGAACCGGGGCTGCCCTTTGGAGAAACAGCCCGGATCGCCCTCAAGCCCGGCCTCGATCTCGCCCGCGCCAAGGCCGACGTGCAGCGCGAGATCACGGACGGCGTGCGGATCCGCGACCGCAACGATGCCGCGCCAGGCGTCAGCCGCATCATCGACCAGTTGGAATATTTCCTGGGCTTTATTGGCCTTGCCTCGCTGGTCGCCGGGGGCCTAGGCGTCTTTGGCGCGGTCAGCGCCTATGTCGATAGCCGAAAGCCGACGATCGCCACATTGAAGGCGCTCGGCGCCGAAAGCGGCCTGATCCGCAACATCTACCTGACCCAGATCGGCCTGTTGTCGCTGGTGGGCATCAGTATCGGCCTAGTGGTTGGTGCCGCAACGCCTCTGGTGCTCGGCGCCGCGATCCAAGGCGACCTGCCGGTCCCGGCGCTATTTGCGATCTATCCAATGCCTCTGGTCAAGGCTGCAGCCTTTGGCGCTCTATCGGCTGCGGCCTTCTCGCTTGCCCCTCTGGCCCGCGCCCGCACGACGCCTCCAGCCAGCCTGTTTCGCAGCGACATGACCGGCAAGCTGACCTTCGGTCCCGAAATGATCGGCGCGCTGCTGGCCGCCACGGGTCTAGGCGCTCTGGCCATCTGGACGGCGCCCACCCCGTTCGCGGCTACCCTGATGATCACCGGCGTCGCCGTCGCCTTTGTGCTGCTCTGGGCCGCCGGTTGGGGCGGCGCGATTTTGGCCGGGCGCCTGCGAGGCGGCACACGCGGATCTTTAAGAATTGCCCTCGCAAACCTGGCCGGGCCGCGTTCGGCGGCCCGCACGGCGGCACCCGCCATCGGTCTTGGTTTCGCACTGTTGGCCGCAGTCGTCCTGATCCAGTCGAGCCTGCTGCGTCAGATCTCGATTATCGCGCCCCAGACGGCCCCGGCCCTCGTCTTCACCCAGATACCCGCAGACCGCGTCGCAGCGTTCGACGCAGAGGTCGCCAGAGGCTATGGCCGCAAGCCGGACAACAACACCTATCTGCGCGCACCCTTTCTAACCGGCCGCATCACCGCCGTGCGCGGCCAGCCTGTGATCAAGGACAGGTTGGGGCGCGAGGGACGCTGGGCTTATGACAACGACATCAGCCTATCGGCCTTAGGGACTGAACCGCCGAATGCTGGCGTGGTCGAAGGCAAATGGTGGCCCGCAGACTATGCCGGTCCGCCCTTGCTGGCCATGAGCCAAGACCCGGCCCGCGCCGCCAA
>CAISGS010000455.1 GCA_903884915.1 uncultured Caulobacteraceae bacterium
CATCGCTGCTGACATAGCGAATACGTGACAGAAACCGGTCCAGCACTTCAGCGTCGATCCCATCACGGCCCGACAGGTCTGCGCGCAATCCAGCCTTGAATGTTTCGTCCGTGCCCTGCAGCCGCGCCACGCCAAACAGGCTCAGTCCCTCAGGCAGCAGACCATCAGCATCCAGATGCAGCAAAGACGGCCACAACATCCGCTTGGCGAGGTCCCCCGTGGCCCCCAACAGGACCAGAGCGCGAGACCCGCTGATCGATGGCTGATCTGAGGATTGCATGGCGGCCAAATTATCTCTGACTGTTTTTTCTGATTGACAGCGATGTCATAACTAAAGTTTCACAAGAAATCTAGACTGATTGCGAAAAAATTACTGGATTTGGCAAAAAAAAGGCAGATAACCGCTTACATCCCGACACCCTGAGCGATGAGGCTAGGACATTGGACCCGCAATCCTTCTGACCCTCGCCGAGAGACAAAACAACCCTAGGTTTGCAAATTGAAGCGGCCATTTGAGAAGCCTTCGAGCGCTGAACATGATCAAAACCCTCCCGCCCCTCGCCAATCGCATGGACCGAATCTTACCCTTCCAAGCCATGGAGCTGGTCAAGCAGGCGGACATATTGGCGAGCCAAGGCCGCTCCGTGATCAAGATGAGCATCGGCGAGCCGGACTTCACCGCGCCCCCCGCCGTCGTTGAGGCCTTGATCCAAGCCGCCCAAGCCGGAGCGACGGGTTATACGCAAGCGCTCGGCCTTAGGCCCCTGCGAGAGGCCATCGCCCGCTATTACAAAACCGCCTATGGTGTCGACATCTCGCCAGAGCGCGTGGTGGTCACGAGTGGCGCTTCAGGCGCACTGACCTTAGCGGCCTGCGCCCTAGTCAATGCTGGCGACAAGGTACTGCTGAGCGACCCGACCTATCCCTGTAACAGCCAGTATATCAACGCCTTCGACGGGGTCCCAACCCTGATCCCCGTGGGACCAGATACGCGCTTTCAACTGACCGCGGAATTGATCGCAGCCCACTGGACCGAGGAGGTCAAGGGCACCTTAATCGCCTCACCGGCCAATCCTACTGGAACCTCCATCCCCTTTGACGAGTTGGGTAAGATTATTGAATTTGTGCGGAGTCGAGGTGGTTTTACCATCGTTGATGAGATCTATCTGGGCCTGTCCTATGATCATCCAGCCCGTACAGCGCTTGAATATGGCGATGACATCATCGTCACCAACAGCTTTTCCAAGTTCTTCAACATGACCGGATGGCGGCTTGGCTGGCTGATCGTACCCCCAGACTTTGTGCCCACATTCGAAAAGCTGATCCAACATCTGGTCATTTGCCCTTCCGCCCTGTCCCAATATGGGGCCCTTGCCTGTTTCACGCCCGAGACCATGGCACTCTATGAAGAGCGTAAGAACGAGTTGCGGTCGCGGCGGGACTATATCGTCCCGGCCCTCAAAGACCTGGGCTTTGGCGTGCCGGTCGATCCCGACGGGGCCTTCTATGTCTATCTCGATTGTAGTGCCTTCAGCACCGACAGCACCCAATTCGCCCAACAGATGCTGCAGGAGATCGGTGTCGCCATGACCCCCGGCCTCGATTTTGGTGCCGCAGCCCCCAAACGCTATCTGCGCCTGTCCTATGCCACCGATCTGGAGCAACTGCGTGAAGCGGTCGAGCGGATGCGGGTCTGGCTGCCAACGCAAAGGATTGCCTAGGGTTTAGGGGGCTTTGTAGAGCCACTCCCCTTCCCTCACCGGCCTTAGCGCGCTAACTCAGGATCATGACCCTTGATCCCGTTGCCTTTGCGCAGGCCCTGATCCGGCGCCCCTCTGTCACCCCTGCTGACGCCGGGGCGATGGATGTCTTGCAGTCGGCCCTGTCCGACCTTGGCTTTGCCTGCCGCCGCATGCCCTTTGAGGGCATTGAGAACCTCTATGCGCGGCGCGGGACGAGCGGACCTAATCTGGCCTTTGCCGGCCATACGGATGTGGTTCCAGTCGGCGATGCAGCGGCTTGGACCACCGGCCCCTTTGAGGCCCAAATCATAGACGGCGTGCTCTATGGGCGCGGGGCCGTCGATATGAAGGGCTCAATCGCCGCCTGGACCGCCGCCGTCAGCCGCGTTCTGGCCAAGGGCGAGGTTTCTGGCTCCCTGTCCTTTTTGATCACCGGCGATGAAGAGGGTAAGGCCATCCATGGCACTGGCCCCGTCGTTAAGGCCTTGGCCGCTGAGGGCGAGACCATTGATCACGTCGTGCTGGGCGAGCCGACCAGTGCCGCGCGTCTCGGCGACCAGCTCAAGATCGGACGGCGCGGCAGTCTCAATGCCTGGATCACCGTCGAGGGTGTCCAAGGCCATGTCGCCTATCCCCATCAGGCCGCAAATCCGATCCCCGTCCTAATCCGACTTCTGGCCGAAATTCAGGCCCATGTGCTGGATCAGGGCCATCCAAGGTTCCCTGCCTCGAACCTCGAGGTCACGACCATCGATGTGGACAATCCCGTCACCAATGTCATTCCGGCCAAGGCCACGGCCCGGCTCAATATCCGTTTTAACCCCTTGCATGATGGCGATAGCCTGATCGCTTGGCTGGAGGGGGCCTGCGCCAAGGCCGGGGTTGGGTTTGACGGGACGGTGAGCCTCGAGCCCGTCCTGACCGGCAATGCCTTCATCACCGAGCCAGGACCCTTCGTCGATGTGCTGGCGGCGGCGGTCAAGTCTGTGACCGGCGAGGCTCCGATCCTGTCCACCACCGGCGGCATCTCCGACGCCCGCTTCTTGCGCAAGCTCTGCCCCGTCGTCGAGTTGGGTTTGGTTGGGGCGACGATGCACGCCGTGGATGAATGTACTTCGGTGCAAGAGATCGAAGACCTGACGCGGATCTATGAGCAGGTCATTTTGGGATATTTTGCAG
>CAISGS010000456.1 GCA_903884915.1 uncultured Caulobacteraceae bacterium
AGGGCGGCGTACAAGACCAACCCGTCGGTCCTCTGTACCGTGGACCTGGACTATGAGGGTGTGTCGCCCATGTATGGCGGCGAGACGGTCAAGGAGGATGGCACCCCCATCGAGATCGACCCCGAAAAATCCTTCGCCAAGGCCCATTATGAGCAGCACTGCGCGGCGCGCGGCGTCATCACGGTTGGCGATGAGCGCTTTGAAATTTCGGGCTTTGGCCTGCGCGACAAGTCTTGGGGGCCGCGCCATTGGCAGGCCATTGACTGGTACCGCTGGTGTCCGATGAACTTTGGCCGTGACTTTGGCATGATGCTGTCAGTGATCGGAAATGGTCAGGGCGGGGCCTATCAGGGCGGCATGGTGTTCCGCGATGGGATCTATGACCTGATCACCGAGTGCGTCATCGACAGTGACTGGGACGAGAATAACTATCAGACGGCCTTGCGCGCCAAGGTCAAGACCGAAGGCGGCAAGTCCTATGAGGTCACAGGCCGGGTCCTATCGCTGATCCCCCTGCGCAACCGCCGCGTCACGCCCGAGGGTCAGGAACTCCAGACCCGCATCACCGAAGGCATGACCGAATATCGCTGCGGCGATCTGGTCGGCTATGGCCTGAGCGAATATCTCGACCAGATCGTCGATGGCACCCCAAGCGGCCGCAAGGCGGGATACTAGATCTAGACAAGAAAGGTTGCCGAATGACGGCTCTTGATCCGATTGCGGCGATGTTGGACGCCTATGTGGACCTCGGCGAGACTGCCGGGGCCGCGACCTTGGTCTGGCGCGGCGGCAAGGTGTTGCAGACCGGTTGCGTCGGTTGGCGTGATCTGGAGGCGCGCATACCCCTCGAAAGGGACACCCCGTTCCGGATCGCGTCCATGTCCAAACCGGTGACCTCCTTGCTGGCCATGATGCTGGTTGAGGAGGGCCGGATCGGGCTGGATGAGCCGATCTCCCGCTGGGCGCCCGAATTTGAGCAGATGCACGTGCTGCGCAAGCCCGACGGACCGCTGGACGAGACCGATCCGGCTGATCGTCAGATCACCTTTGACGACCTGCTAACCCACAGGTCAGGTCTGACCTATGCGGGGGTCTTGAGCGGTCCCCTATCCGACGCCTATCAGCAGGCCCTCGGCGGCGACATTGACAGTCCTGTGGCGCCCGATGATTGGATCGCGGGTCTCGCCGCCCTGCCCCTGATCGCCCAGCCCGGCGCCTCCTTCAACTATAGCAACTCGACCGATCTGCTCGGTCTGTTGCTGGCCCGGATTGAAGGCGCACCGCTGGAAGAGGTCCTGAGGCGGAGGATCTTTGATCCCTTGGGCATGAACGACACCCGCTTTGATGCACCTGGCGACCGCCGGGCGGGCATGTATGGCTTTGATAGCGCCGGAAAGCTGATGCTGCGCACGACCGGTCCTCAAAATTCGTTCCTGCCCGAGCGGCCCAAGACCATGAGCTTTGTCTCCGGAGGACAAGGGCTTTGGTCGACGCTGGACGACTATCTGGCCTTTGCGCGGCTATTTATCGGCGGCGGTGAGGTCGATGGCGTGCGCCTTGTGAAGCCCGAAACCCTGGCCCAGATGACCGCCAATCAGTTGACCGATGACCAGCGCGCGCGGGCTGAGATGCTGGGCATGCCCGTGTTCGACGCCCATGGCTTTGGCCGGGGCCTGGCCGTCGTGATGGATCCAGACCGCGCCGCTGCGACCCGCTGTAAGGGAGGCATTGGCACGGTCGGTTGGCCGGGGGCCTATGGCGGCTGGTGGCAGGCTGACCCGACCGATGGCTCAGTGATGATCTTTCTGGCCCATAACCTGTTCGAGCTGGAACAGTTGGAGATGGGGATCGGTCTTGGCGTCTATGGGGCTATTGTCGAGTTTCATGGCCTTGCCACCAAGCTGAAGGCCGAAAGCGCCGCCTAGGCCTCTTCAGGCAACAGTTCCGTATCGATCTGGGCCTGCATGGCCGGGGCGTAGCGGGGACCGGCTATGGCACCCGGTGTGAAGATGGTGTCGACCTCGGCCAAGACCTTTGGATCGATTGTGAGATGGGCTGCGGACAGGTCTTCGTCCAGATGGGCGATGCTGCGGGTCCCGGGGATCGGCACGATGGTCTCAGAGCGCGACAGGACCCAGCCCATGGACAGTTGGGCA
>CAISGS010000457.1 GCA_903884915.1 uncultured Caulobacteraceae bacterium
ATCCTGATCCACATTGCCCCACATGGCGCCGTCGCCATCGAGGTCTGCGACCTGAACCACCTGCGGGTTCATATAGATGAGGGGCATGACCCGGCGGGGCAGACCGCCGGTATTCATGAGGCTTTCGGCCTTGCTCGGCAGGATCATGATTTCAGCGGGAGACCGGTCAATGGTGGCCGTAAAAGCCTTACCAATGCCCATGAACATGCCAACCTGCGCCAGCACCAGCAGGCCTGAAAAGGCCAGGGCGACGACAGCAGCCAGATATCTGCGCCATTCATAGATCAGCGTGGCGAGAGCCAGCGACATGGATAGAGAACCCTTCAGGGGAATGTTGGTTATTTTAGCGGGAGCAAATTGTAAAACCGCTCCTGAGTGTCTTAAGGATCGCCGCTGCGCCTGCCTTATCCAAGTTAAATCGAGGTAACAAAGGGCTGTGGCCACCTTGACCTGCGACGGCGTGATGGAAATGCAACGGCGAGGTCGACTTCGGCTTGCGCCAAGGGGCCGTGCAATGGTTGATAGGGCTTGGTCGGACCGGCGCAGGGGGCGCCGCCGCGCCGGGAGAAGTCGATGTTTCGGTGGGAAAACGCTCAGAGCCTTGTGGGCCTCAGTCTGACGCTTGCGCTCTGCTGGGCCCTGTCTGAGGACCGCAAGCGGTTTCCTTGGCGGTTGGCGATTGGGGCTATCGGGGTTCAGATCGGCCTAGTGGCTCTGATGTTTGGCGTGCCGCAAGCGCGTGCCGTGGTCAGCGGGATCAATGATGCGGTCGACGGTCTGGCATCGGCGACGGCGCAGGGCACGCAGTTCGTGTTCGGCTATCTGGGCGGCGGCGCGCAGCCCTATTCGGTGGCCAATCCGTCATCGCTCTTTGTCTTTGCCTTTCAAGTCCTGCCGCTGATCCTTGTGATCTCGGCCCTGTCAGCCCTGCTCTGGCACTGGAAGATCCTGCGTTGGATCACCCGGGGCTTTGGCTTTCTGTTTCAAAAGACCATGGGACTGGGCGGGGCGTCGGCCCTCGCCACAGCGGCCAACATCTTTTTGGGCATGGTCGAGACCCCGATCATCATCAAGGGCTATCTGGACAAGCTGTCGCGCGCTGAGCTGTTCATGATGATGGTCGTCGGGCTGGCCACCGTGGCTGGGTCAACCATGGTCGCCTATGCGATGATCTTGAAGGCCACCTTGCCCAATGCTGCAGCCCATGTGCTGGTGGCCTCGATTGTTTCTGCGCCCGCAGGCGTGTTGCTGGCGCGGATCATGATCCCGGAAAGGCCTAGCGAGGGCGGGGCCTATGCCGACTATTCGTCGGACCTGCTCTATGACAGCTCCATCGATGCCATCAGTAAGGGCGTGGCCGATGGCTTGCAGGTGGTTCTGAACATTTCGGCGATCTTGATTGTCTTTGTGGCGCTGGTGGCCATTGCCAATAATGTGCTGAGTATATTGCCCCTGTGGGACGGCCAGCCGGTGACGCTCGAGCGCATGCTGGGGGTGATCTTTTCGCCTCTGGCTTGGGCCTTGGGCATTGAATGGGCAGATGCCTCCAAGGGCGGCTATCTGCTGGGCGTCAAGCTGATGCTGACCGAGTTCATCGCCTTCATCGATCTGGGCAAGATCCCTGTGGGTGAGATGAGCGAACGCAGCCGGATGATCATGACCTATGCCCTGTGCGGCTTTGCCAATATCGGGTCGGTCGGCATTACGGTTTCAGGCATGGGCGTCTTGATGCCAGAGCGCCGCACTGAGATCATCGGGCTGGTGTGGAAGGCCCTCTTGGCAGGGTTCTTAGCCACCTGCATGACGGCTGCGATTGTCGGGCTTCTGCCCCGCGAACTTTTTGGTCTTTAACGAGAAGAACGAGGATATCCCATGAAGCTCTATGACAGTTTCCGTGCCCCCAATCCGCGCCGCGTGCGCTGGCTCATGGCCGAGAAGAACATCACCGACATTGAGGTGGTGATGGTCGATGTGTTCAAGGGTGAGCATAAGACGCCGGAATATCTGGCCAAGTGCGGCCTTGCCAATGTCCCCGCGCTCGAGTTCGACGACGGCACTGCCATTACCGAGTCTGTCGCCATCGCGCGCTATCTTGAGACGGTCTATCCAGAGCCTAACATGCTGGGGAAGGATGCTCGGGAAGTGGCCGTCATCGAGATGTGGACCCGCCGCGTCGAAAACCTTTTGGGGACGCCCCTGATGCTGTCTGTGCGTCACACCCATCCCGCACTGGCCGCCCTCGACACGCAAATCCCCGCCATCGCTGAGACCAATATGGCCGCAGCGGGCCGTGCCATGAAGGTCTTTGACCGCCAGTTGGCCAAGACCGAGTTCCTCGCCGGTGATCGCGTGACCATGGCCGACGTGGTCGCCGCAACCTCCATCGATTTTGCGCGGATGATCAAGTTCACCATTCCGGCTGAACTGACCCATCTGAACCGCTGGTACGACGCCATGATGGCCCGTCCTGCAGCCAAGGCTGGCGTGTAGAAATAAGGCCCTTAGCCGCGTCATTGCGAGGCGCATCGCGCCGAAGCAACCCAGGGCAACGTCGCCTGACGACCGTGCCAATCCCTTGGGTTGCTTCTCTGCGCTCGCAATGACGCGAAAAAAACAGGTAAGGCCCTCACCCAACCCTCTCCCACAGGGAGAGGGCTTATCTGTTCTTAGCCCTCGCCCCCTTGGGGGAGAGGGTTGGGTGAGGGGGTCTTTTGCCTACTGCTTCCTGAACCGGCCAGAACCAGACGCCATGAGCGCGAGGGCCCAGTCTTCGGGGATCAGTTTGGCCAGCACGGCGATGGCCTTATTGGGCGCGCCGGTGACGCAGATGGCGCGGTTGGCCTCGACGGCCTCATAGCCCTGCTCCGCCACCTCATCGGCCCCAAGCCAGAGCCAAGCCGGTGTTGAGCGCGAGACGGTCTCGCGGGTGTCATTGACATCGTGGAACTCTGAATAGGTAAAGCCGGGGCAAAGGGCGCTGACATGGACGCCGGTTCCGGCGGTTTCGAGGTGCAGGCTCTGTGAAAACCGGACCATGAAGCTCTTGGTCGCCCCATAGAGGGTATGGCCAGATGATCCGGGCATTAGGCCTGCCAAGGACGCCACATTGATCACCCGGCCGAACCGGCGCTCGACCATGCCCGGCAAGACCTTATGGGTCATGTCGCAGACCGCGACCAACAGCACCTGCAAGAAGTCGCGCTGATCTTGCCAAGCTGTCGAGCCATAGGTGCCGGGCAAGCCGTAGCCGGCATTATTGACCAGCGCATCGACAACCCGTCCGTGGGATTCCAATTCGGCCAAGATCTGATCGGACGCTTCGAGCTGAGCCAGATCGGCGGCGATAACAAAGGTCTCCACCCCAAACCTTAAGCGAATCTCATCGGCGAGCGCTTCGAGGCGGTCCGTGCGACGGGCCGTGAGGGCCACATCGTACCCGGCCTTGGCAAAGGTGCGGGCCATGGCAGCCCCGATCCCCGCAGAGGCACCGGTAATGAGACAGAGACGACGGGACATGGACAGAGGTCCTTTTCAGCACCATGAAACAGGCCTGCACAGTGACGCCAGCGCCCCGGATGATCAAGCCGCTCGATAGAATGGCTTGGCGGTTACTGATCCTTGAGCAGGTCAGCGACCGTGATGTGCGACAGGCGCTCAGCGGCAGCCTGATCTGCAGCCATGATTGCGGCACCCACTGCCTTAGGGATCTTTTGAACTATGGGGCAGTCCTCAGCCCCGGGACGTGGCATGCCGAGATGGGCGTGACCGTGCACCGCGCGAAGCACCTGATCGAGGCTCAGAGTGTCTGCAGACTTGAGCAGCCAAGCCCCGCCGTTGGAACCTGCCCGGGTGGCAATCAGGCCGGCCTTGGCCAGCAGCGACGTCACGCGCCGCACCACCACTGGGTTGGACGGCATGGAGGCGGCCAGCGCCGCGCTCGATACGGCTGCGCTAGAGCAGAAGGCTTGCTTGTGCGCGAGATAGGCCAGAGCGTGGGCGGCGACCGGAAATTTTTGACTGTCGGACATGGCAGAATCTTCCTGACGGCCCAGCAGATGCGCGTTGTCCGGGACACATTAGAAAGAAAACTAGTCTCGGCATGATGCGAATCAAGCATCAGGTCGATTGAACCTTGCTCAGAAAGGGTCTATCGCCCGATCCCAATGTTTGATTTCCGGCGGGACCCACGAGAACAGGGGTCTTCCGAGGGGGTTCAATGGCTTCTGAAGCCTTAGGTGACACTACCCATTCTCAAGACCCCGCAGCGGCCACGCCGCCCGGCTCCAATGGAAATGGTCACGGACACCACGGAGAGGCCCAGCGCTTCTGGCCGATGGTTCTGGGCTCCATTGGTGTGGTGTTCGGCGATATCGGCACCAGCCCGCTCTATGCCATGCGCGAGGCCCTTCACCATGCGCGCAGTACGACCCAGCTCGAACATGCTGTGATCGGGGTGGTCTCTCTGGTTCTGTGGGCGCTGCTCCTGGTTGTGACGGTCAAATATGTGATCTTCCTAATGCGCGCCGACAACAAGGGCGAGGGCGGTACTCTGGCCCTTATGGCGCTGGCTCAGAGATCGCTCGGCCAAAGATCAACGGCCGTGTTCTTCCTTGGCGTCATTGGCGCGGCCCTGTTCTATGGCGATGGGATCATCACCCCGGCCATTTCGGTCTTGGGCGCGATGGAAGGCTTGAAGGATGCGCCAAATCTCGGCGCGACCCTTGCCCCCTATGTCTTGCCCGCCTCAGCAGGCATATTGGTGGCGCTGTTTTTGGTTCAGGCCAAAGGCACCCAGAGCATGGCCAATCTGTTTGGCCCGATCACCTTGATCTGGTTCATCGTGCTGGCGGCCCTTGGCATGCTGCATATTGCCGACAACTGGTCGATTCTACGCGCCTTTAGCCCCTATTACGGCATCCGGTTCTTGCTGGAGAATGGGTTCGTTGGCTTCATTATTCTGGGCAGTGTGTTCTTAGCCGTCACGGGGGCCGAAGCCCTCTATGCCGATATGGGCCATTTCGGGAAAAAGCCGATCCGTACTGCTTGGCTGATCCTGGTCCTGCCTTGCCTTGCCCTCAACTATCTGGGTCAAGGGGCTCTGGTCCTCTCTCACCCCGCCGCGCGCGCCAATCCCTTCTGGGAAATGGTGCCGGAATTTGCCTATTGGCCGGTTCTGGCGCTGGCAACAGCCGCGGCGGTCATTGCCAGTCAAGCGGTGATTACGGGGGCCTTCTCCATGACCCAGCAGGCGGTGCAGCTGGGCCTGCTACCCCGCATCGACATCAAGCGCACCTCAGAGACCCAGTCGGGCCAAATCTATGTGCCTGCGGTCAATAGCCTGCTGCTGATTGGCGTTTTGTTGTTACTGTTTGTGTTCCAGACCTCCAGCGCCCTAGCCTCGGCCTATGGCATTGCCGTCACCGGTTCGATGTTTGTCGATACCTTGCTGGCCTATGTCATCATGCGCCGGATGTGGAAATGGTCACGGGCCCAGTGTCTCGTCCTACTTCTGCCCCTAGGCATTTTAGACGTGGTCTTCATCTCGTCTAACATGCTGAAGATTCCAGACGGGGCCTGGCTGCCGCTGGTCTTGGGCGCAGGTCTGGTGACGGTCATGTGGACTTGGACGCGCGGATCTCAGATCCTCACCGACAAGACCCGCCGCGACAGTGTGCCCTTGAGCGAGTTGATCGATATATTGACGGCCCGGGCCCCACACCGCACGCCGGGCACGGCAATCTTCCTGACCTCAGACCCCGATGTCGCCCCTGTGGCCTTGATGCACAACATCAAGCACAATAAGGTCCTGCACGAAAAGAACGTGATCTTGACCGTGCGCACCACCGAAACGCCGCGTGTGCGCGAAGAGGATCGGGTGACCATCGAGAAGGTCAATGACGACTTCAAGAAGGTCTTCATCAACTATGGCTTCATGGAAAGCCCGAACGTGCCCAAGGCTCTGGCCCTGTGCCGCAAGCTCGGCCTGAAGTTCGACATCATGGCCACCAGCTTCTTCCTAGGCCGTCGCTCGGTCGTACCCTCGGCCCAGTCGGGCATGCCGCTCTGGCAAGATAAGATCTTCATTTTCCTGATGCGCAATGCCGCCAATCCTACGGACTTCTTCAAGATCCCGCCCGGCCGCGTGGTCGAGATGGGCGCTCAGGTGACTGTCTGATGGGCCCCACCTGATGGAGCAAGGCTGATGGATTGGCTGACCCTCATTGTTGATGGCCTGTGGATCGCCTCGCTGGCCATTATGAGCAGCGTGTCGCGCCAGACCTTTGGCCGTATCCTGCCGTCGGCCAAGGTGCCGATGCAGTTTGGTCTGGGCGGCGTTCCAACCTGGCGGGCCTCGCGCCTGATGGCCGTGACCTTGACGCCAATCATCGCCTGCGGTGTCTGGCTGGTCCTGCTGACCTCTGGCCAAACAGCGCCCGAAGGCTCATCGACCCGGATCATCATGCTGGGCACGCGCCTGTTCATCGCGCCTCTTCTTTGCCTGACCCACCTTTGGCATATGCGTCAGGCCTTGAAGGTCTTGGCCGCAGAAGGCCAGCTTAGGTCTTGACCTTCGCGCCAAGGTGTCTTTGAACCCCAGCGCGCTTGAAACTTATCTTCTTAGGATCGCCCATCATGTCCGACGCCAAACGCTCCGTGAAAAAAGTCGTGCTCGCCTATAGTGGCGGCCTGGACACCTCGATCATTTTGAAGTGGCTGCAGACCGAATATGGCGCGGAGGTCGTGACCTTCACCGCCGACCTCGGCCAAGGCGAAGAGATAGAACCGGCGCGGGCCAAGGCTCTGGCGGCGGGCGTCAAGCCCGAGAACATCTTCATCGAGGATGTGCGCGAAGAGTTCGTCCGCGACTATGTCTTCCCCATGTTCCGCGCCAATACGGTCTATGAGGGCCAATATCTGCTCGGCACCTCCATCGCCCGTCCGTTGATTGCCAAGAAACAGATCGAGATCGCCCGCAAGGTTGGCGCCGACGCCGTTAGCCACGGGGCGACCGGCAAGGGCAATGATCAGGTCCGTTTTGAACTGGGCTACTATGCCCTCGAGCCCGACATCCATGTCATCGCCCCTTGGCGCGAATGGGACTTTAAGTCCCGCGAGGCCCTGCTGGCCTTTGCCGAAGCCCACCAGATCCAGATCTCTAAGGACAAGCGCGGCGAGGCTCCCTTCAGCGTCGACGCCAACCTTTTGCACTCCTCATCCGAGGGTAA
>CAISGS010000458.1 GCA_903884915.1 uncultured Caulobacteraceae bacterium
CCTTGCCGCCCGGAAATTCCCAAAGACCGGCCAAGGACTTGCCTTGTGGGCGCTTGCAGATCAGCACCCGGCCATCGACATCGACCAGCGCGCAGGCAACGACGAGAACGATGTTGGTCATGGACGGCCTAACCCATTCTTAGCTGCGCCCATCTTTAGCTACGATAGTCGCCATTGATCTCGATATAGCGCTTGGTCAGATCGCAGGTCCAAACGGTGGCTGTCGAACGACCCACCCCGACATCGACACTGACCTCGAGCTCGGCGTTCTTCATATAGGCGCTCATGGCCTCTTCGTCATAGCTGGGCGAGACGGCGCCATCGACAGCGGCTACCAGAGGGCCAAAGCGGATGGCGAGGCGCTCGCGGCTGACCGGCTCATCTGCCCGACCGACGGCCATGACAATGCGGCCCCAGTTGGCGTCCTCACCGGCAAAGGCGGTCTTGACCAGAGGCGATTCTGCCACCGTCTTGGCGATCTTGCGCGCAGAGGCGGGCGAGCGGGCGCCCGATACGGTGATCTTGACGAACTTGTTCGCCCCCTCCCCGTCCCGCACCAACTGCAGGGCCAGATCGAGCATGACCTGCTCTAGCTTGTCGCGGAAGTCGGCCAAGCGGCGATCCCCGGCCCGCGAAATCTTGGGCGCGCCAGCCGCTCCGGTGGCGAACAGCAGGCAGGTATCGTTGGTCGAGGTGTCGCCATCGACCGTCACCCCGTTAAAGGTCGTGCGCGTATAGAGGCTGACCAAGGTCTGAAGGGCTGCCGGAGCGATGGTCGCATCCGTCGCGATAAAGGCCAGCATGGTCGCCATATCCGGGGCAATCATGCCCGAGCCCTTGGTGATCCCGGCAATATGGACCGGCACGCCATCAATCTCAGCAACGGCACTCGCGCCCTTAGGGAAGGTGTCGGTGGTCATGATCGCCTGCGCCGCATCGGCCCAGGTCCGCTGACCACCATCGAGATCGGCTTCCAGTTCTGGCAGGCGAACCGTCAGCTTGGCATCGTCCAGCACCACGCCAATGACGCCGGTCGAGGCCAGCATCACATCGCGCTGGCGAATATCCAATCGCTTTGCCACAGCAGAGGCGACACGGCGCGCCGCATCAGCGCCGGGCTTGCCGGTAAAGGCATTGGCGCAGCCCGCATTGACCACGAGGGCGCGGATATCTTCGCCTTCACTGGCCTCTAGCTGCTTCTTGCACCAGTCCACGGGCGCAGAGCCAATGGCGTGACGGGTAAAGACCCCGGCGCAGCTCGTGCCCTCGGCAAAGCGCATGATCAGCACATCATCGCGCTCGTGTTTGTAATAGCCCGCCCGACCGATGGCGATCTCTACCCCAGCGACCGGCGCGATCTGGGGAAAGGGCACGGCCAAAGGCGAGACCAGCAGACCCGGCTTTCCCGGTGCTGCGGCGGCTGCCGGTTCAGGCGAAGTCGACAGGCGCTTGGCCGCCTTTTTCAAAGCGCTGGCGAAGGGATCGAGGGCTCGCTCCAAGGATTGGCCGGATTTTGGGGTTTTGGCAGTCACTTGGCGGTCTCTGGCTTGGTCGAGGAAGGGGCCGTCGCGCTCGGCGCAGCAACGGGCGGTGTCTTGGGGGCCGAGGCCGGTTCCGTGGGTGCACCTGGAACCTCTATAGGCTGTCCAATCAGGGTCTTTATGCTGGCGCGATTACGCAGTCGCTCCAACAGTTCGCGCACCTCATCATAGGTCAAGAAGCGCACGATCTGAGGGCGGGCCGTCTCAAGCGTGATGGGCTGCTCGGGACGCCGGTCCTCGACCTTGAGGACGGCAAAGCCTGCTTCGGTCTTGAAGGGACCAACCAGTTCGCCCTTCTTGGCCGTCTTGAGGGCCACGGCATAGGCTTCGGGCATAACGTCAGAGGTGAAATAGCCCAGATCCCCGCCATTGAACCTTGTCGCCGCATCGGTCGAGCGTTCCATGGCCAGGGCTTCAAACGAGCCCCCGGCCGCGATCAGCTTTTTGACTGCGTCGGCCTCGGCTTGGCTATTGAGCAGGATCTGGCGGGCGCGGAACTCTTCGGACTGCTTGGCCTGCTTGAGTTGGTCTTGGTAGAGGGCGCGGATGGCGTTTTCGTTGACCGCCGTCTCGACCACCTTTTCAACCAGCATATCGCCCAGGATGCGTTCGCGGGCGGCCTCAAGCCGGCGCTGCGCCCTCGGGTCCTGATCCAGTTTGCGTTTCAAAGCCTCGGCGGCCAACAGCTTTTGATCGACCACCTGATCGAGCATGCGACGAAACAGGTCCGAGGACACGTCCAAGGGCTCGCCTTCGCCGATCAGGCCTTGAGCCACGGCTTCGCGTTTGACGTCTGAGGACCAGATGGTCTGATCGCCAACCTTGGCAGCGGCAACGTCCCCGGGCTCGGGCGGAGAATCGGTCGATTTTCCAGGACCGCAAGCGGTCAGGATCGTCAAAACGCACAACGCCGAAAGGATCGTGCGCGCTACTGTAGCGGGGCTGGAGCGCATGAAGCCAAACTCCCGTACTGAAAAAGAAAAAGGGCGTCTCGTTGACACGGGTATGGGCGGTGCTTAAGTCTCGCGCGCGTGCAAGTCGAGCGGTTTTTCGTTGTCGGCGGTCCATCCACAGCTTGTGGCGGGACTCATGATAAGCGAACAGGCCTCACTCGCGCTTTTGCGTTATAGTACAGACGCGCTGCGGCCCCCGCCGTGCGTTTTCCTCGCGACCATCGGACCAGTTCATGCTCGGCTTCGCTAAAAAGCTCTTCGGCTCTCCCAACGACCGCAAGGTTAAGGCCTTCTCCACCCGTGCCTTGGCCATCAATGCCCTAGAGCCAAAGTTCTCGGCCCTCTCGGATGAGGAGCTTCGAGCAAAGACCGCAGAGTTCAGGGCGCGGCTCGAAAAGGGCGAAACGCTCGATAATCTGCTCAATGAAGCCTTTGCCGTGGTGCGGGAAGCCTCCAAGCGGACCCTTGGTCAGCGCCAATATGATGTGCAGTTGGTCGGCGGCATGGTTTTGCACGAGGGCGGCATCTCGGAGATGCGCACCGGTGAAGGCAAGACGCTGGTCGCGGTGGCCCCCACCTATCTCAATGCCTTGAGCGGTAAGGGCGTGCACGTCATCACCGTCAATGACTATCTGGCCAAGCGCGACAGCGAGTGGATGGGTCAGGTCTATCGGTTCTTGGGCATGACCGTCGGCGTTATCGTCAATGGCCTGAGCCAAGGCGACCGTCAGCGCGCCTATCGCAGCGACATCACCTATGGCACCAACAACGAGTTCGGCTTCGACTATCTTCGCGACAATCTGGTCTATTCGACCGAAGAGATGGTCCAGCGCGGCCACCACTTCACCATCGTCGACGAGGTCGACTCCATCCTGATCGACGAGGCCCGCACGCCTCTGATCATTTCTGGCCCGACCGAAGACCGGTCTGACTTCTATCGAATCATCGACGGTGTCGTGAAAGAGATGATCGTCGATGAGGCGACCTTCGACCTCGACGAAAAGCAGCGCCAGGTCCTCTTGACCGAATATGGCTCTGAAAAGGTCGAAGAGATGCTGATGGAGGCCGGTCACCTGGAGCCCGACTCAGCCGGTCTCTATGATCCTGCCAATGTCTCGGCAGTGCACCACATCAATCAGGCCCTGCGCGCTCACAAGCTCTATCAGCTTGACAAGGACTATATCGTCAAGGGCGGCGAGGTCATTCTGATCGACGAGTTCACCGGCCGGATGATGAGCGGACGGCGCCTGTCCGAAGGTCTGCACCAGGCCATCGAGGCCAAGGAGGGCGCGGACATCCAGCCCGAGAACCAGACCCTCGCCTCGGTGACCATCCAGAACTATTTCCGCCTCTATTCGAAGCTGTCGGGCATGACCGGCACCGCCTCGACCGAGGCCTCCGAATTCCACGACATCTACAAGATGGACGTGACCGAGATCCCGACCAACCGCCCCGTCATGCGCATCGACATTGATGACGAGGTCTATCGTACCGAGCGCGAGAAGAACGCCGCCATTCTGGTCCAGATTGAAGACTGTTTCACACGCGGCCAACCGGTTCTGGTCGGTACGGTCTCCATCGAAAAGTCCGAGACCCTGTCCGAAATCCTCAAGACTCACAAGTTCGAGCATGAGGGCAAGACCCGCACCGGCATCCCTCACAATGTGCTGAATGCGCGATATCACGAGCAAGAGGCCGTGATCGTGGCCGATGCCGGTTCGCCCGGCTCGGTGACCATCGCCACCAACATGGCCGGCCGCGGTACCGATATTCAACTTGGCGGCAATGCCGAAATGCGCATCACCCGCTGGCGTCAAGAACAGCGCGGCATGGGCATCGAAGTGACGCCGGAAATGGACAAGGCCCAGATCGATGTGATCGAGGCCGACATTGCCGACCGCCGGTCCAAGGCCTTGGCCGCTGGCGGTCTGTTCGTTCTCGGCACCGAGCGCCACGAGAGCCGCCGCATCGACAATCAGCTGCGCGGCCGGACCGGTCGTCAGGGCGACCCGGGCACCTCGAAGTTCTTCCTGTCCTGCGAAGACGACCTGCTGCGCATCTTTGCCGGTGACCGTCTGGACAGCATCATGCGCACCTTTGGTGTTCAAGAAGGCGAGGCCATTACCCACAAGTGGCTGAACAGCGCCATCGCCACCGCCCAGCGCCGGGTGGAGCAACGCAACTTTGAAATCCGTAAAAACCTGCTCAAATATGACGATGTGGTCAATGACCAGCGCAAGGCCGTCTTTGAACAGCGCCAAGAATTTATGGAGGCGGAAGACCTCTCGGAGATCATCACCGAGATGCGTCAGGACACGGTCGAGGACCTGGTCCATCGCCACCTGCCGCCCAAGGCCTATGCTGAAAATTGGGACATTGAAGGCCTGCTGGAGCGGACCGAGAACGTCCTTGGCCTGACCCTGCCTCTGCGCGAATGGGCCGCTGAAGACGGTATCGCCAATGAAGAGATGCAGGCCCGCATTCTGGCCGCAGCCGATGAGCGCGCCTCAGTCCGCCTGGCCGAACTGGGCGACGAGCAGATGCGCAAGCTGGAAAAGAACTTCCTGCTTCAGATGATCGACCTGCAATGGCGCGAGCATCTGATGCATCTGGACCATCTGCGCAACGTCATCGGCCTGCGCGGCTATGGCCAGCGTGACCCGCTGAACGAATATAAGACCGAGGCCTTCTCGCTGTTCGAAAAGCTGCTCAGCGACCTGCGCATGAACACGACGCGCTGGCTGATGACGGTCGAGTTCCGCTTCCAGCCCGAAGAGGCGCCAGCGCCCAATGCCGGTCTGTTCGAGGTCCATATGGACCCCAATACGGGCGAGAACGAGCGCTATAGCGGCGGCATCCCTGACGCCATGCCCGCCGACCAGCGCGCCAGCCTGCCCATCACCGCCCTGCCCGACGGCTGGGACCGCACGAGCCGTAACGCGGCCTGCCCTTGCGGATCTGGTCGTAAATTCAAACACTGTCACGGGTCGTTGATCTAGGCTGAGCGCAACATGTACGAGCGCCTCCTGCCGTTAGAGCCTTCCCCGGCCCTTTTGGCGCTCAACAATGCCCATGCGGTGGAACTGTCTTGGCTTGAGCCAGAGCGGTTCGCCGCTCTGGTGGCCATGGCCTTCTGGGCCAAGCAGGTCGGGGAAGCCGACGCCTTCCTCATCGCGATGGATCAGGATGCGGCCTATGACAGCCCCAACTTCCTATGGCTTCGCGCCCGCTATGAGCGGTTCGTCTATGTTGACCGCGTGGTGGTCGCCGATCACGCCCGTGGCCGAGGCCTCGCACAGCGCCTCTACAGCGAGCTTTTCACCGCTGCCGCCAAGGCTGGTCACGCCTGCGTCCTGTGCGAAGTCAACAGCGCCCCGCCCAACCTCGCCTCCGACCGTTTCCATCTGGCCCAAGGCTTTAGCGAGATCGGGTCGGCGGAGATTTATGGTGGGGAGAAGACCGTGCGCTATTTAATGCGGGCGGTTTAGGGGGCTTCCTCGTGCTTCGACAGGCTCAGCATGAGGAAGACTGTGAGGTCTGCGATGTTTCATTCCTCCTCATCCTGAGCCCGTCGAAGGACGAGGAGGCTTCCCGTCTGAGTAAAAGGGTCTGGGTCCCCGCCTTCGCGGGGAACATGGATAAGGGAACGCGGCCTAGAACAGCCCCTCATAAAGCTCTGGCTTGAACCCCAGCACCCGCCGGTCGCCCAGATCAAGCAGGGGGCGCTTGATCATCGAGGGCTGAGCCACCATCAGGGCGATGGCCTTGGCGGCATCCAGATCGGTGCGGTCGGCCTCAGGCAGCTTTTTGAAGGTGGTGCCTGCCCGGTTCAGGACCTTGTCCCAACCCAGTTCCTCGACCCATTGACCAAGTCGCGCGGCGTCAATGCCTTGGGTCTTATAGTCATGAAAATCGTAGGCAATCCCCCGGTCGCCCAGCCACGCCCGGGCCTTGGCCACCGTGTCGCAGTTCTTGATGGCGTACATTGTCGGGGTCATGGGAGGGTCCGTGGGAGGGTGTGGTGGGTTGGAGGGAGAGCAAATTGGAGAAGACAAGGCAGTCCCCCTCACCCAACCCTCTCCCCCCAAGGGGGCGAGGGCTAAGAACGGCAAAGCCCTCTCCCCGTGGGAGAGGGTTGGGTGAGGGCCTTGCTTTCCTATTTCTTGTTTTCTGTCTACCGCTTTCCCCGCGAAGGCGGGGATCCAGACCCTTACAGACGGTCGGATCATTCGTGGAACATCCTCGTCCTTCGACAGGCTCAGGATGAGGATGAAAGATGGGGGAGAGGATGACGAGACATCACCC
>CAISGS010000459.1 GCA_903884915.1 uncultured Caulobacteraceae bacterium
CAGGGCCAAACGCGCGCCCTTACGATCATTGGTCTGGATGGCATGGTGAGCCCAGGTCACGGTCGTGCCAGACAGCAGCAGGGTCAGGGTATTGACCAAAGGCAATTGCCAAGCCGAAACGGTCTCAACACCCTTTGGCGGCCAAGTGGCCCAAGCGCTGGCAACCTCTTCGATGCCAGAATGGGTGCGGATACCTTTGAACAGCACCATCTCGAAGAAGATCCAGAACCAGGCGACGAAGAACATCACTTCAGAAGCAATGAACAGGATCATGCCATAGCGAAGACCAATGGACACGACTGGCGTATGGTCACCCTGATTGGCTTCACGCACCACTTCGGTCCACCAACCGACCATGGTGTAGAGCACGCCGAACAGGCCCAGCAGGAACGGCCACAACGTGTGCTTTTCAAGGCCGAACAGGCCCTTCATCCAAATGATGCCACCGATGGCCATAAACATGGCCGCAGCAGAGCCCACGAGGGGCCACGGACTTGGATTGACTAGGTGATAATCGTGTTCAACAGCATCTTGAGCCATGATGGCACCAACCCCTTGGTAGAATGTGACGCCCCAATCAGGCCATCACCACTTGATATCTATAGGCTATAGCCCCGCGCTAGGCTTGACGCCAAGTGCCTTACTGCCATTGCCCGGTGCGACTTGCAGTCCCGCCTGCTTTCCGACGGACTTTACATCCTGGAAGAAGGTATAGGACAGGGTGATTTCCTGGGTTCCTTGCGTTTCCTCATCGGTCGCGAACTTCGGATCAACGAAGTAAACAACTGGAAAATCAATGGATTGCCCGGGCTTTAAGGTTTGGTCTTTAAAACAGAAACATTCCAACTTCTGGAAATAGGGGCCCGCCGACGCTGGCATGACATTATAGCTGGCCCGGCCGGTTAGGGTCTGGTTGCTGCTGTTGGTCACTTTAAAAAAAGCGAGACCCGTCGATCCGATCTTCAAGGTCTGGCTGATCTGCTCGGCCTTAAAGCTCCAAGGCAGGTCGCGGACATTGGTATCGAAGCGAATCGTTATGGGCTGATCCAGCACGGTTGTCGGCGCAGCCTCAGCCTGTCGCACCGTGCCACCAAAGCCGGTCAACTGACAAAAGCGCTTATAAAGGGGCACCGACGCATAGGCCGCGCCGATCATGCCGGTGCTGACCAACAAGCAGATAAGGGCGAGGCGGGCATTCGACCGCGATTGGCGGGAGCCGGTCTTTTCTAGCTCAGAGGGGGCGGTTGGCAACATTGCCTCCTAGCTTCACGAGGGTCACGACGAAGATCAGGATTACGAAGCCGACGAGCGATAGGCCCAGAACGATATTGCGGATGTTCCGCGCCTTGGCCTGCTCGGCATCCTCAGGACCCATGCGAGACTGGATCGGTGCATCGGTAGGCTTTTCCACGGGGGTCTTCGTCATCTGTTAAATCCTTGCAGGAAGGAGAGAGCCGCGAACGGCTTGATCCCGAACATGCGCTCGGCCAAGAGAGCGGCGAACATCAAGAACAGATATAGGATCGAAAAGGCAAAAAGGTTGCGCGCATCCTTAGCGGCGGCCCTTACATCGTAAAGACCGGCATCCATGCGCGGATCTGCCGCATCCCCTGCACGGCTTAGGAACAGGCGAATCGCGAGCAACAAGAACACCGCGCCGCCTAGGCCCGATACCGCCAGATACGCTGGCCCGCCAAGGCCGGTTAAAACTGGCAGCAGGCAAACAGGCACAAGCAGTAGGCTGTAGACGAGGATCTGTAGACGCGTGGACTTTGCGCCCTTGGCCACCGGCATCATCGGCACACCGGCCTTGGCATAGTCCTCAGACGTATAGAGCGACAGAGCCCAGAAGTGCGGCGGGGTCCACATGAAGATGATGGCGCAGAGCAGCCAGGCATTGATCGGGGTTGTGCCGCTGACCGCCGCCCAGCCGATCACGGGAGGCAAGGCACCCGCCAAGCCACCAATGACGATGTTTTGAGGCGTCGAGCGCTTGAGCCACATGGTGTAGATCAAGGCGTAGAAGAGGATGGTAAAGGCCAGCAGACCCGCCGCCAACCAATTGGTCGCCATGCCCATGAGCATCACCGAAAAGAGCGACATGACCACGCCCAAGGTCAGGGCATCGGCGGGCTGAACCCGGCCTGCAGGCACCGGACGACCGCGCGTGCGGCGCATCTGCGCGTCAATGTCGGCGTCGTACCACATGTTCAGGGCCCCAGAGGCCCCGGCACCGACGGCGATACAGAACACAGCGACCGCTGCGATAATCGGATTGATCTTACCGCCCGCACAGACCAGACCGGTCAGGGCTGTAAAGACCACCAAAGACATAACCCGAGGCTTCATCAGCGCCAGAAAATCCTGCCAACGCGACGTCTGTTCACGCCCCGCCGTTTCAGGCGGTTCGACGGAAACTTCTGAAGCAGAGAAGGGGGCCGAGAGATCGGTCATGGGTTGGAAACACTTCCTTTGAAACGATCCGAGGGACGCAGCTTGCGGCTAAGCTCGCCGAAACCACGTCCCTCGGTATTACGCGTCGTCTAGGGCTCAGTGACCGTCGTCTTTGATCACAGGCAAGGTGTTGAACTGGTGGAACGGTGGCGGTGACGGCAAGGTCCATTCCAAGGTCGTGGCGCCTTCGCCCCACGGATTGGCTTCGGCCTTACGACGACGGATCGCCGATTCCAACAGCACGATCAGGAACACAACAACGCCGACCAGGGTAATAGCATAGCCGATGCTGGAAACGTGGTTCCATTTCGTAAAGGCTTCAGGATAGTCCACGTAACGACGTGGCATGCCCTGCAGGCCCAAGAAGTGCTGCGGGAAGAAGATCACGTTCACACCGACGAAAGTGATCCAGAAGTGTAGGCAACCTAGGAACTCGTTGTACTTCACGCCCCACATTTTCTCGAACCAGTAGTAGAAGCCCGCGAAGATCGCGAACACCGCACCGAGCGAGAGCACGTAGTGGAAGTGCGCCACGACGTAATAGGTGTCGTGCAGCGAGTAGTCGATACCGGCATTGGCGAGCACCACGCCGGTCACGCCGCCGATGGTGAACAGGAAGATGAAGCCCATCGCCCAAAGCATCGGGGTCTTAAAGTCCACCGAACCACCCCACATGGTCGCGATCCAAGAGAAGATCTTGATCCCGGTGGGAACCGCAATGACCATGGTCGCTGCGACGAAATAGGCGCGAAGGTCGATCGTCATCCCGACCGTGTACATGTGGTGAGCCCACACAACGAAGCCGACGAAGCCAATGGCCACCATGGCATAGGCCATGGCCAGATAACCGAAGATGGGCTTCTTGGAGAAGGTCGAGACGATGTGGCTGATAATACCGAAGCCGGGAAGGATCAGGATGTACACTTCGGGGTGACCGAAGAACCAGAACAGGTGCTGGAACATCACCGGATCGCCGCCACCGGCGGGATCGAAGAAGTGCGTGCCGAAGTTACGGTCGGTCAGTAGCATCGTGATGGCACCGGCCAAAACGGGCAGGGACAGCAACAGCAGGAAGGCTGTGATCAGAACGGACCAGGCAAAGAGCGGCATACGGTGCATGGTCATGCCCGGAGCGCGCATATTAAAGATGGTGGTGATGAAGTTAATCGCGCCCAAGATCGAGCTCGCACCAGCAAGGTGAAGCGAGAAGATCGCGAAGTCCATGGCTGGACCCGTATGGCCCGTGGTGGACAGAGGCGGATAGATCGTCCAGCCGCCACCGAAGCCGCGTCCCGGACCACCGTCCACGAACAGGGACATGCAGAGCAGCACCCATGCGGCGACCAGCAGCCAGAACGAGATATTGTTCATGCGCGGGAAGGCCATGTCTGGCGCGCCGATCATGATCGGAACGAACCAGTTGCCGAAGCCACCGATCATGGCGGGCATGACCATGAAGAAGATCATGATCAGGGCGTGAGCGGTCACGACGCTGTTATAGCCGTGCTTTGACTGTTCAATGATACCGAGGAAGCTGACCCCAGAGGTCGCGCTGAAATATTGGATACCGGGCTGGTCAAGTTCCAAGCGGATCAGACCAGACAGGGCCCCACCAATCAGGCCCGCCATGATGGCGAACAGGATGTAGAGGGTGCCAATATCCTTGTGGTTGGTCGAGAAGAACCACCGGGTGATGAAACCCGGCTTGTGGTCATGATCATCATGACCGTGGTCGTGTGCGGCGGAGTTTGCCATCGTCTAACTCTTCCTCGAACTATCAGTTCATCGCGACGGGCTTTGCAGCCACGTCGAGTTGAGCGGTCTTTTGCGGGGCGGGGGCAGCAGCAACCGGCGCGGCGGGCGCAGCAGCAGGGGCTGCAGGCGTGGCCACGGGGGTTACGGCAGGGGCAGCAGGTGCCGGCGGAGCCTTGGTCAGGACCCAAGCGTCAAACTCTTCTTGGGTTACGACCTTGATCTGGATGGGCATGAAGGCGTGATCGACGCCGCACAGCTCAGAGCACTGGCCGTAGAACATGCCGGTCTTTTCAGCCTTAAACCAGGTCTCATTGATCCGACCTGGAATGGCGTCGGTCTTGAGGCCAAAGGCGGGCATGGCGAAATTGTGGATCAC
>CAISGS010000460.1 GCA_903884915.1 uncultured Caulobacteraceae bacterium
CCTAGGCCTGCTCATCGGCATTGGCGGGGCCTTGCTGATTGCCAAGCTGGGATCATGGCCGATGGCGATCCCATCTTGGGCCGCGCCCCTGTCCTTAGGCTTCTCCATGGCGGTGGGTCTGGTGTTCGGGGCCTATCCCTCTTGGCAGGCCTCCCGGCTCGATCCGATCGAGGCCTTGCGCCGCGAATAGGGGCCTCAGCGCAAATCAGGTCGCCTAGAGGCGCGCATGCCTATATCCTGATGGCATGAAAAAGCCACGTATCGCCCGCCACCCCTCTGCTCGCCCCAAGCCACCGCAAGGTCTGCCCGATAGGGAGACCCTGCTGAAGTTCCTGCGCGAGGCTGGAGAGGCGGAAAAGGCCGATATGGCCAAGGCCTTTGGCCTCAAGGGCGCGGACCGCCGGGCCCTGCGGATGATGCTCAAGGACATGGAGGCCGAGGGCCTCTTGGGCAAGCGTGGACGCGGCGGCTTTGCCGAGGCCGGGGCCCTGCCCCCCGTCGGGGTGGCCGATGTGATCGAGGTCGATGCGGACGGCGACCTGTTCGTTCGTCTGGTCAAGGCCGGGGAGGACGCGCCCATCGTGCGCCTCGCTCCCGATCCGGCTGAGAAGGTTGCGGGCGCGCCGCGTCTGGGCGAGCGGGTTCTGGTGCGCTTTGAGCGGCTAGAAAGCGGCGAGTTCGAGGCCAAGCTGATCAAAAAGCTGGGCCAGAGCGCCCACAAGATCCTCGGCGTCGTGCGCAAGTCCCTGCGCGGCCCTCGCCAAGAGATCCGCGTAGAGCCGGTGGATCGCCGCTCTAAGGAAAGTCTGGTGCTGTTCGGGCCAGAGGCCGAGGCCCTCAAGGACGGGGATCTGGTCGTGGCCGAGGTCGGCGAGGCGGCGGGCCGGTTCGGCCCCAAGCGCGGGCGGGTGCTAGAGGTGGTCGGGCGTGAAGATCAGCCCCGAGCCGCCTCCCTGATCGCCATCCACACCCACGGCCTGCCCACCGGCTTTTCACAGGATGCCGAGGACGAGGCCGAAGCCGCCGTCGGCCCGACGCTAGAGGGCCGCACGGACCTGCGCCATGTGCCGCTGGTCACGATCGATCCCATCGACGCGCGCGACCATGATGACGCGGTTTATGCGGAGCCGGATGAGGACCCCGCCAATCCGGGCGGCTGGATCGTCTGGGTCGCCATTGCTGATGTCGCAGCCTATGTGCGCCCCGGCACGCCGCTTGATCGCGAGGCCCGCGACAAGGGCAACAGCGTCTATTTCCCCGACCGGGTCGAGCCGATGCTGCCCGAGCGCCTGTCCAACGGCCTTTGCAGTCTGCGCGAGGGCGAGAACCGCGCCTGTCTGGCCGTGCGCATGGTCTTCAACCGCTCTGGCGACAAGATCGGCCACAAATTTGTCCGCGGCCTAATGCGCTCTGCCGCCAAGCTGGCCTATGAGCACGCTCAGTCGGCTATTGACGGTGAGGTCAGCGATGTGACCGGCCCGCTGCTGGAACCGGTCCTGAAGCCCCTGTGGGCCGCCTATGCCTGTGTCGGACAGGCCAGGGACCGCCGCTCGCCGCTGGATATTGAAAGCTCCGAGCGCAAGATCGAGATCAGCCCCGAAGGCGAGGTCCTGTCCATCCGCCCGCGCGAACGCCTGACCGCCCACCGCCTGATCGAAGAGTTCATGATCCAGGCCAATGTCTGCGCCGCCGAGACGCTGGAGGCCCCGACCAAGGGCCAAAAACGCCCGGCCCTGATCTACCGGGTCCACGACACGCCCAGTCAGGAAAAGGTCCAGTCCCTGGCC
>CAISGS010000461.1 GCA_903884915.1 uncultured Caulobacteraceae bacterium
CGTTCTAGCCCTCTCCCTGTGGGAGAGGGTTGGGTGAGGGCCTTTCTTGTTTTTCTTAAAGAAAGAACCCCCTACCCCCGCTGCGCGGGTACTTCCCCCAGAGGGGGAAGTGGCGCGAAGCGACGAAGGGGCCTTGTTTCCTACCCCGCCTCAGCCCCAAACTGTAGCTTGGCGAGCTTGGCATAGAGGCCGCCTTGGGCCACCAGATCGGTGTGGGTGCCCTGTTCGACGACACGGCCAGCATCCATCACCACAATCCGGTCGGCCCGCTGAACCGTGGCCAGACGGTGAGCGATGACGAGGGTCGTGCGACCGGTCATGGCATCGTGCAGGGCCTGCTGAACCAGACGCTCATTTTCCGCGTCCAGTGCGCTGGTGGCCTCATCGAGCAGGAGCACGGGTGCATTGCGCACCAAGGCCCGGGCAATAGCCAGCCTCTGCTTTTGACCGCCCGAAAGGGTCTTGGCCCGTTCACCGACGGGGGTGTCATAGCCCTGCGGCAAGGCACTGATAAAGCCGTCAGCCTCTGCGGCGCGGGACGCGGCCATGATGGCTTCAATCGAGGCCTCCTCGCGGCCATAACGGATATTGTCGAGCGCGGACCCGGAAAAGAGGGGCGCGTCCTGAGCGACCAAGGCCATGCGAGCGCGGACCTGCTGGGGATCGGCCTCGCGCAGATCAACGCCGTCGAGCCGGATCGAGCCAGACTGGGGATCATAGAACCTCAAGAGCAGGCGCAAAACCGTACTCTTTCCCGCCCCCGATGGACCCACCAGCGCGACCGTCTCGCCAGAGCGCACCCGTAGGTCCAGACCGCGCAGGGCGGGCAGGTCAGGGCGGCCGGGATAGGCAAAGACCACATCGTCAAAAGCGATCTCACCTTTGGAGGGGCTTGGAAGCGGCTTGGGACGCGCTGGGGCGGCGATGGCGGGCCGTGCGTTCAGCAGCTCGCTAATGCGCTCCATGGCCCCAGAGGCCTTCTGGACGTCGCCCCAGACCTCTCCTAAAGCGCCGACGGCGGCGGCGGCCATCACAGACAAGAACAGGAACTGAACCAGCGCCCCGCCGGTCATGGTTCCACTGATCACCGCTTGCGCGCCGAGCCACAGGACCACCGCCACGCCACTGAAGATCAGGCCAATAACCATGGCGGTCATGATGGCCCGAGCCTCAATGCGGGTCAGGGACGCGCGGAAGGCCATATCGACGGCTTCGGCGAACCGCTTGGCCGCGCTCTTTTCGCGGCCAAAGGCCTGAACCGTATCGAGGGCGTCGAGGCTTTCACCGGCAAAACCCACCGCGTCGGCAAATCGGTCCTGCGCGGAGACAGACAGAACCCGCACCCGGCGACCAAACAAAAACAGCGGCACAAGGATCACTGGGACCAACAGCACGATCAGGCCCGTCAATTTCGGGCTGACGATGAACAGCAGGCCAAGACCGCCGATCAGGCTCAAAAGATTGCGCAGGGCGATTGAGGCGGCTGAGCCGACCATGGTCTCAACGATGGTGATATCGGTGGTCAGGCGCGACAGGACCTCGCCGATGCGGGTATTGAGGAAGTAGGCCTGATCCAAGGTCAGGGTATGGGCATAGACCGCCTTACGCAGGTCGGCCACGACCATCTCGCCCAGTTTGGTGACGAAGAAATAGCGCAGGGCTGAGGCGGCTGCGAGGGCCAGAGCCACCGCGACCATGATCAGGAAATAGCGGTTGAGGGCCTGAGACGATCCGGTCACAAAGCCGTGGTCCACCACGCTTCTCAGCGCGACCGTCAGTCCAAGGGTCGAGGCGGTCGACAGGAGCAGGAAGAACAGGGCGGCAAAGGCATTGGCCTTATGGGCGACAATGAAGGGCAAGATATGGCCGAGAGGCCTTAGATCCTTGCGCCGAGGCCGCTTGTTAACCGCCTCTGCAATCTGACTGGCTAAGGCCGCGCCCTCGGTCGGTCGGCCGTCCGTGGAGGCCATTGCCGAGGGGTTTGAAGCCATAGTCGAAGGGTCGCTCATTCCAAAACCTCTCAAAAGACCGGCTAGCCCGATCTTCGTTTTCAACTGGGCCCTTGCCTAGCAAGCCTGCCATCGTGTATAGCCGCGCATCCATTTGCCCGCCCCGTCCTTACCGGTGGCGGCGGGCTTTTCGTTCCGCGCCCTCAAGTCGGTTGGACAGAGCCATGAAACAAGACACCCATCCTGACTATCACTTCATCAATGTGGTGATGACCGACGGATCGACCTATCAGACCCGCTCCACCTACGGCAAGGAAGGAGCGACATTGAGCCTCGATATTGATCCGCGCACTCACCCCGCATGGACCGGTGGCAATGCCCACCTGATGGACCGTGGCGGCCGCGTTTCGCGCTTCTCGGCCAAGTTCGGCGGCTTCCTTAAGAAGTAAGACCCTAGGGTCTACCTATCGGTTGAACGGTCGCTCGCTTGTGTGGGCGGCCGTTTTTTCGTGTCTGGTCGACAAGGTTTTGGGGCCAACAGATTGGGTGTTGCTGCCGATCCTCTAAACAGGCCTAAATCGGCCCGATAGCCGCAATTTTCCCTTTGCGGCCTTGCCATGGCCACGGTTGTCCCCGATGGAGGGCGCAGCTTTCCGATCCCTCCCCGGCCTGGAGCCCCCGATGCTATTGAGCGCTATTTCTATTGGTAAGAACCCACCCTTTGACGTCAATGTCGTCATCGAGGTCCCCATCGGCGGTGAGCCGATCAAATATGAGATGGACAAGGAGTCCGGCGCTCTGGTCGTTGACCGCTTTCTCTATACGGCCATGCGTTATCCCGGAAACTACGGCTTTATCCCCCATACCCTGTCCGGTGATGGCGACCCTTGCGACGTGATCATTGCCAATACGCGGGCCATTGTTCCGGGCGCGGTGATGAGTTGCCGGATCGTTGGAGTCCTGCTGATGGAAGACGAGGCGGGCGCCGATGAAAAACTGCTGGCCGTTCCCTCCTCTTGGCTGACCCAGCGCTATGATCATGTGCAAAATTTTAGCGACCTGCCCGACATTACGCTCAAGCAGATCGAGCACTTCTTCGAGAGCTACAAGGATCTGGAACCCGGCAAATGGGTCAAGCTGCGCGGCTGGGGCGATGCCGACCATGCGCGCCGCCTCGTGCTCGAGGGCATTGAATCGGCCAAGGCCGCCAAGGCCTAAGCCTCGGCGACCCTCTTGTCCTTCGGCAGGTCGCTATTCGGCGGCCTGCTGAACCTCTACCGGCGCCAATCGGATCAGATAGTCAAAGGCCGATAGCGCCGCCTTTGACCCATCGCCTGCCGCGATAATGATCTGCTTGAAGGGCACGGTGGTTGCGTCCCCGGCGGCAAAGACACCGGGCACTGAGGTCTGTCCCCGGCCATCAATCTCGATCTCTCCGCGAGGCGACAGCGCCACGACCCCCTTGAGCCATTCGGTATTGGGCACCAAGCCGATCTGGACAAAGATCCCCTCAAGGTCGACCCGATGGGTCTCGTCGGATTGACGGTCCCTATAGCTCAGAGCAACAACCCGATCGCCATCGCCATGGACCTCGGTGGTCAGGGCGGAGGTGATGACGGTGACATTGGGCAGGCTGGCCAACTTACGCTGCAGGACCGCATCGGCCCGCAGTTGGCTGTCGAACTCGATCAGGGTCACAGAAGCGACAATCCCCGCCAAATCAATCGCCGCCTCAACGCCGGAATTGCCGCCGCCAATCACCGCCACGCGCTTGCCCTTGTAAAGGGGCCCATCGCAGTGCGGGCAGTAGGCCACGCCCCGGTTGCGATAGGTTTCCTCACCCGGGACATTCATCTGACGCCAGCGTGCGCCGGTCGAGAGGATGACGGACTTGGATTTCAGGCTCACGCCACTGGCCAGCTTGATCTCGATTAGGCCACCGGGCGTTGACGCAGGGACCAGCGCCTGCGCGGTCTGCAAGGTCATGATGTCGACCCCGTAATCCTTCACATGCTGTTCCATGCCCTGAACCAGCTTGGGGCCTTCGGTGTGGGGCACCGATATGAAGTTCTCGATCCCCATCGTGTCGAGCACCTGTCCACCAAAACGCTCGGCCATCAGACCGGTGCGGATACCCTTTCGGGCCGCATAGACGGCAGCAGCCGCACCAGCAGGACCGCCGCCGACGACGAGCATGTCAAATTCAGGCTTGGCCCCCAAGGCTTCCGCTGCGCGGGCCCCAGCGCCGCTATCGAGCTTGGCAACGATCTGCTCAAGGCTCATCCGGCCTTGGGCGAAAGGCTCACCATTCAACAGAACGGTCGGCACAGCCATGATCTTGCGCACCTCGACCTCGGCTTGAAAGAGGGCACCGTCGATCGCCACATGCTGGATGCGCGGATTGAGCACGCTCATCAAGGTCAAGGCCTGCACCACATCGGGGCAATTTTGGCAGGATAGGGAGAAATAGGTCTCGAACCGGTAGTCGCCCTCAAGCGCCACGATCTGGTCAATCACAGCCTGCTCGGCCTTGGGCGGATGTCCGCCGGTCCATAACAGCGCCAAGACCAGCGAGGTAAATTCATGCCCCATCGGCAGGCCCGCAAACTGCACCCGCGCCGGCGCACCCAGGGGGGCAATAGCGAAGGACGGCTTGCGGCTATCGGTCCCGTCTTGGCGCAGGGTGACCTTGTCGGACTGGGCGACAATATCGGTGAGCAGTGCCAGCATCTCTTGCGACTTGGGGCCCGCATCGAGCGATGCCACAAGCTCAATCGGCTGGCGCAGATTGACGAGATAGGCCTTCAGCTGGGCCTTAAGGCTGTCTTCCAACATGGGGTGGGCTCCGAATAGTGCGATGAGGTGACCCTCAGGGGGCCTAGCGGTGACGGGTCGGTGCTAGGCCCCCCTTGGACGGGGGTATCAGAGGCGGGGTCGGTTAGATCTTGCCGACCAGATCAAGCGACGGGGCCAAGGTCTTTTCACCCTCTTGCCACTTGGCCGGGCAGACCTCGCCGGGGTGCGAAGCGACATATTGCGCGGCCTTGACCTTACGCAGCAGCTCGCTCGCATCGCGGCCGATGCCACCGGCATTGACCTCAACGATCTGGATCTTGCCTTCGGGGTCGATGACAAAGGTGCCGCGATCGGCCAGGCCCGCCTCTTCGATCATGACCTCGAAATTGCGGCTGATCGTGCCGGTGGGGTCCCCAACCATTGTATATTGGATCTTGCCGACCGACTCCGAGGTATCGTGCCAAGCCTTGTGGGCAAAATGGGTGTCGGTGGAGACACTGTAGATCTCGACGCCCATCGACTGGAAGGTCGCATAGTTGTCAGCCAAATCTTCCAGCTCGGTGGGGCAAACAAAGGTGAAGTCGGCGGGGTAGAAGAACACCACAGACCACTTGCCCATCAGGTCGGCGTCGGTGACGGTGATGAACTTGCCGGCCTTATAGGCGTCGGCGGAAAAGGGCTTAACGGTCGTATTGATCAAGGACATGGGGTCTCTCCGGGGGTTGGTGTCTCAGTGAACGGAGAGATAGGGCATCAGGATCCATAGAGGAAATTGATATTTTGATTAAATAGTATTGGAAAAATCTATGGATTGCTTGAGCCGTAAGACTTTCAATAGGCGCGCGTAACAGGGCGAG
>CAISGS010000462.1 GCA_903884915.1 uncultured Caulobacteraceae bacterium
CTTTGCTCGCTGCCCAGAAAGCTGGATCGGTGCGCGAGGGTTGTGGAGGCGCGTCTGAAGGGGGCGATGCGCTCGAACAGTCCGGCGCGGCGGCTGATGAGGTCGGTGAGGCGATCAGCCACCGTTTCACCAGCATGGGGCCGGTAGAAGGTCTTGACGATCTCCGCCTCGATCACCTGAGACATCTCGCTATAGAGGCTGTCCATATCCTTGAAATGCCGAAAGACGCTGCGCAGGCCGACCTGAGCGCGCAGGGCCACCTGTTCGGCACTGGGCGAGATTTCACCCTCTCCGACCAGATCCAGCAAGGCCTGCACGATGCGGGTGCGGCTATCCACTGACCGTTGGCGGCGACCATCAGCTTGGATCGGTTCACTCAAGGCGCGGGGTGCATCTTGGGCGTTCGGCTGTTGCGTGAGGTCAGAACTCATAGTCGGTTTGTCTTCTTGATAGAGGCCGAGTTGGCAGGCAGGGTGAAGAAGTCGCCGTCCGTTCCGATGACCAAGCGGCCGTGGAAGATCTGGCGGGCCTTGCCCAGGAAGGGACCTTCTAGCGCCTTGAGCCGCAAGGGGGGAACAATGTGATCCAGCAGCAGCATCTTGACGCCCGCCTTCTGGGCGATGGTCGCGGCCTGTTCAGGGCTGGTGTGATAGCCGGGAATGTCATGCAAGATGGCCGCGAGGTTCGGTCGTCCGGCCTTGGCTGCGCTCTTTTGCATCATCAGGACAAGCTCTGGCGATAGGGCTTCGTGGATCAGGATGTCAGCGTCTTTGGCGGCCGTCTGGACGCTCGCTGTCGGCTTGGTGTCGCCGCTGATCACGACCTTGCGGCCCTTATATTCAAAGATATAGCCCACGGCCGGTTCGACGGGGTTGTGGTCAACGAGGAAGGCCCGAACCTTGAGGTCCGGCTCGTCGATGATGAGGGCCTCGGGATGGGTGGCATCGATAGGGAAAGGCCGCGCCTCGCCCCCGGACCCTTCAGGCGGCATCACCTTTGGGCCGTGGTGAGCGATGCGATAGCCTCGGTCGAGGGCATAGGCGGTGTTGAAGCCAAACACGACCTGATCAACGCCCGGAGGGCCATAGACCGTTAGCGGCTTTTGCGCTGAGCCGCCCCAATGCTGAAGCATCAGGCCGCCCAGTCCATCAATGTGATCAGAATGGAAATGGGTGAGGAACGCCGCGTCGACCCGCGCGGGCGGCAGGTTCATCAGGCTAAGATTACGCGTCGCCCCGTCGCCAATATCGACCACAAACAGCTTCTTGCCTGCGATCACCGCCACGCAGGGACCCGCACGATCGGCATCGGGCAGGGGCGAACCCGCGCCGCACAGACCGACATGCAGACCATCGGGCAGGGCGTCGATAGGATCAGAAGCCAGCGTCTTGACCAGAACGCGTTCCATCAGGGCCACGGCGATCTTGCCGCGCAGCAGAAAGCCACCGCCGATCAAGGCTAGGATGACACCCAAAATGAGCAACGAACGTTTGGACATAGGTCTATTGGCCTTCATAATATATCGAAGACTCACAACTATATTATGGCACGTGTAGTGTCAATAGTTGTCGAGGCCTATTCCCTCAAAACTGTCCGAAAGCCCGTGTGGGACGCGCCGCTGTCGCTGGGTCCGGCGCTGCGGGCGGCGGGTCTATAGCGATAGCAGTAATCGTCCGAACACAGAAAAGAACCGCCCTTGACCACGTGCTTGGGCACGGTCTGGTCGGCGGGATCAAAGGCCATGTCCATGGGCGGGCCATCGGCGGGGTTTTCGGATAGGCCAGGGCGATACCAGTCCTTGGTCCATTCCCAGACATTGCCGCTCATATCATAAAGGCCAAAGCCATTGGCGGGGTAGCAGCCGACC
>CAISGS010000463.1 GCA_903884915.1 uncultured Caulobacteraceae bacterium
GTCCGCCCTTGTCGGTCGTCGTCTTGGGATAGTTGGCGCGGTAATAGTTGAGCATGCCGACGATGCTCGAGCGTTTGAAGGCCTCGATATAGCGCGCCTTTTCAGCCGGATCCTTGACCCAGCCGACCAACCCTTCGGGCGTGAGATATTTCTCAAAGCCCGGTTGCTGGAAGTTGCGGGCATATTGGCTATTCTTTTGCTGCTCAGGATTGGTCGCCATCTCGCGGGCAAAGCCGACGGGGTGGGGCACGCTCATGATGATCAGGCGGTTGACCAGATCGGGCCGTGTAAAGACCACCTGCCAAGATATGGCGGCGCCCCAGTCATGGCCAACGATGATCGCGTTCTTTTGACCTTCCGCCTCGATGACAGCGGCGACATCCCCGACCAGATTGGGCATGGCATAGGCCGCTTCGCCCTCAGGCTTGTCGGACAGGTTGTAACCGCGATTGTCCAACGCCGCGGTGCGGTAGCCCGCCTTGTTGAGGGTTGCCATCAGCGGCTTCCACGTCGCCCAATAGTCTGGAAAGCCGTGGATCAGGACCACGAGGGGCCCCTGGCCATCGACGACATAGTGTATCTTAACCCCCTTATTGTTGGCAAAGCGGTCTTGCGGCTCTGCCTGAGCGAGGGCTGAAACCGTCAAGAAAACCAAGAAAGTGGTGAAGGCCAGTAAACGCTTCATAGTCAGTCTCCCGTCGTCGAGGGTTTGCCGAAAACCACCAAGCTGGCCTGACGACCAAAGATCAATCGATTGACGCTGAGGGCAAAGACGATGCAGGCGATCAGGGTCACCAACATCAGATGGATATAATGGATCGGTGTCCAGCCAAAGGTGAAGAAGGCATAGAGCAGGGTGCCGAAGATCACCGCACCGATAACCGCTCGGCCATCCACATTCTTGAACATCAATCCAACGATAAAGGCAGAGAGGATCGGCATGGACAGCAGGCCATTCAACTGCTGAACCAGATTGATGATCGAGGCCGCGCCCATATAGACCGGCACGAGGGCCACTGACAAAATCATGAACGACACCGATATGATCGTGTTCAAGCGGCCGACATCGGGCTTTTCCGCAATGAACTTCTCGTGCAGATCGCAGACATAGAGCGTGACCGACGAGTTCAAGACCGAGGTGTAGCTGGTCAGGAGGGCGGCGGCCATGAAGGCGGCGAAGGCTCCAGACAGCCAACCGGGCATGACCAAAGCAACCAACTTGCCATAGGTCGCGTCCCCAGCGTCACCGAACAGCTTGAAGGCCACCACGCCGGGCACCACGACAATGGCAGGGATGAAGATCAGGCGGATGACGGCGGCGGCCAAAACGCCCTTCTGACCTTCTTTCAGATTTGGCGCGGCCATGGCGCGCTGCGTGATCGTCTGGTTGGTGTTCCAATAGAACATCTGGATGAAGATCATGCCGGTCAGCAGGGTCTGCCAAGGGATGGGCGAGTCCGGTCCACCAATCATGCTCAGGCGCTCTGGCGGTATGCCGGAGAGATCGAAATGGATCGCGGCAAGGCCAAGGATCACCACCAAGGCGGCCATGCCCAAGACACCAACGCCTGAGATCGTGTCATAGACCGCGACCGCGCGCAGGCCGCCGCCAATGGCATAGGCCCCGCCGAGCACAGCCATGGCTGCTGCGATATAGATCAGGGGGATATCGATCCCGAACATCGTCTTGAGAAACAGCGAGCCCGTATAGAGCATGATCGGCAGGTAGATGAACACATTGCCGAGTAGGAACAGGACTGAGACCACTGCGCGCAGATGTACCGAACCATATTTGCGCTCCAAGAGTTCCGTCGTGGTCGTGCAGTTGTTGCGATAATAGATCGGCAGAAAGATCCAGCAGAGCATCAAGAGGCCCGCAATGGCCGACAGTTCCCACCAAGCGA